>NZ_KE148555.1:27832-28095 GCF_000410635.1 Comamonas sp. B-9 | reverse complement strand
CACCGGCTGGCCGCTCTCGCTGGCGATGCGCTCGAGCAGCGCCTGGCACAGCGCGGGCACATCTTCGCGGCGCTCGCGCAGCGGCGGGATGAAGATGTCAATGACGTTGAGCCGGTAGTACAAGTCCTGGCGAAAGCGCCCGGTCTGCACATCGGCCGCCAGATCGCGGTGGGTGGCGCTGACGATGCGCACATCGACCGCTTCTTCCTGTTGCGAGCCCAGGGGCCGCACCTTGCGCTCCTGGATCGCACGCAAGAGCTTGG
>NZ_KE148555.1:15205-27724 GCF_000410635.1 Comamonas sp. B-9 | reverse complement strand
GGCGCCTTTGCGGGCACCAAAGAACTCCGCTTCGAGCAGGTTCTCGGGGATGGCGCCGCAGTTGACGGCCACCATCGGCCCGCTGGCCCGCTGGCTGTTGCGGTGCAAGGACTGGGCCACCAGCTCCTTGCCGGTGCCCGATTCGCCGCGCACCAGAATGGGCGCCATGCTGCCGGCCACCTTGGCAATGCGCTCGCGCACCTGCTGCATCACAAGGGACGGGCCGATCAATTCGCGCTGGGCCGGGAGGGCTGACCGCGCGGGCGTGCCCGGCTGCGGCGCCGCTTGAGACGCGGGCTGCGCCGGGACCAGCGCAGCAGCATCCTGCAGCCCCTGGCTGGCAGAGGCCACCACCTGGCGAAACTGCTTGAGGTCCACCGGCTTGGTCAGGTAGTCAAACGCGCCTTCGCGCAAGGCCGCGACAGCATTGTCGGCCGAGCCATAGGCGGTCATGACGATGGCGCGCTCGCTGCGGCCCTGGCTGCGCAGGTCCTGCAGTAGCTCCATGCCCAGGCCATCGGGCAGGCGCATGTCGGTGATCAGGATCTCGAAGCGGCGCTGCTGCAGCTGGGCGCGGGCTTCCTGCACCGAGCCGGCCGTGTAGACCCGGTAGCCTTCGCGCAGCAAGGTCAGCTCATAAAGGGTTCTGAGGTCGGGCTCATCGTCCACGACCAGAACAGTGGTGTTTTCAAAACTCATGCCTGGTGGATCAAATCAGTCTGCTGGGGATGCGCGGGGCTGGCGGCCCGGCGAAACTGCACAATAAAGGCATTGCCCTGTGCCAGCTCGGGCAGCGCTGTGCTCTGCCTTTCGTAGCGGATCATAGCGCCATGGCGGGTGCACAGCTCGCGGCAGATGTACAGGCCCAGGCCGCTCGATCGGCTCTCGGACGAGAAGAAGGGCTCGAACAGGTGCTTTTCAATGGTCGGCTCGATGGGCGCGCCATCGCTCCAGACCACCAAGGTGGTGGTGCCCGTGAGGCTGCTGTGGGTGCTGACGCGCAAGGAGTCTGCACAGTCCCGGCGGTAGCGCTGGCCGTTGTTGAGCAGGTTGTAGAGCAGCTGGCGCAGGTGCCCGGTGTCAAAGGCCACCAGGCTGTCCTCGGCACTGAGCGACAGCGCCACGGTGTGGGCGGCAGGGGCCAGTGCCATCCAGTCATGGCAGATGTGCAGCACGCTGTCATTGAGGGCAATGGAGTCACCATCGCCGGGCTGGATCTGGTTATGCACGCGGGCAATGTCCAGGATATCTTCGGCAATGCGGCCCAGGCGCTGGGCATTTTGCTCGACCATATAGGTCAGGCGCTTCTGGCCCGGGTCGGTCAGCTCCTCATCGAGCAGCGCATTGGCCTGGGTGATGGCCGTCAGCGGGTTGCGGATTTCATGGGCGACAGCTGCGGACATGCGCCCCATCGCCGCCATTTTCTCGGTGCGCAGCCGCGCCTCTATCTCGCGCAGGTCATGCAAGAACACCAGGCACAGCGGGTCATTGTCATGGCTGCCAATGGTGCCGAAGGTGGGCAGCGGGTGGGTCAGCCAGGTGCGCACATGCAGGCCGATGGGGGCCATCTGCGGCGCGGTCAGTGCCAGGTCTTGCGAGAAGGGCTTTTGCTCGGCAAAGGTCTGGGTGACCTGCTCGACCACACCGCGCCAGGCGGGCAACTGCGCCAGCGCCAGCGGCAGGTGGGGGTGGCCCAGCAAGGTCATGGCAGCCGGGTTGGCAATACGCACCTGCAAGGCCTGGTCGGCCACCAGCACGCCATCGGGCAGGTTCTGCAGGATGAGCGCATTGATCTGCTCTTGCTGGTTGGCCGCAGCGGCATTGCGCAGGCCCTGCAAGGTCTCGCGCTCCACCCGCGAGGCGAGCAGCCGCACGAGAATGCCCACCAGAAAATAGGCCGCTCCGGCCAGCCCGGCCTGCACCGTGTTCTGCGTGCCATCGGGGTCGAACACCGACAGGCGAAAGCTCAGCGACTCGACAATCAGAAAGATCGTGATGTAGGCGCAGCTGCCCAAGGTCACCAGCCAGCCGCCCAGGGTGCCGGCAAACAGCACCGCCAGGCCGAACATCGGCGTCAAGGTGTAGGTGCCGGTTTTGGTCACTTCCAGTAGCGAGATCAGCAGCAGATCCATGCCGATCGTGGGCAGCCAGGCATAGACGCGGCGCTGCGGGGGCGGCTGGTGGCTGAGCGCGGCATACAGCATGGCCGAGATGCCATAGGCGCCCAGCAGCGCCAGCTGCGACAGCAAGGGGCCCGATTGCGCTGGTGTGATGGCCATGGCGCCCAGCGCCAGCAGCAGGGCCACAAAGACGCGGGCCACCAGGTAGCCGCGCCACAAGCGCTTGAAGGGGGTTTCCATCAATGCCAGCGCGGCCATCGTGGCGATGCCCAAAGCCTAGCGCTGGCCAGGCGGCAGCGCCTGGGCGAGATGGGCTTGCGAGCAGTAATGTGCGCCCTGGTAGCCGATGGCATCGGACTGGGGCAGGTGCACGCCGCAGTGCGCGCAGTGCACCATGGGCTCGGGCTTGGCCAGGCCTTTTTTGGGCGGTGGCGGCGGCGCGTTCTTGACCCGTTGGCTGCGCCACATGTGCCAGCCCACGGCCAGCACCAGCAATACCAGCAAATACTTCATGGCAGCTCAGTGTTTCAAGATGACTTCAAGGACAAAGCGCGAGCCCACATAGGCCAGCAGCAGCAAGGTGGCGCCTACATAGAGCATGTTGACGGCGCGCTGCCCGCGCCAGCCAAAGCGCTTGCGGCCCACCAGCAGCACGGCAAAGGTCAACCAGGCCAGCATCGAGAACACCGACTTGTGGTTCCAGACCCAGGCCTTGCCGTACAGCGCCTCGCCAAACCACCAGCCGGCCAGCAAGGTTGCGGACAGCAGGATGAAGCCGGCCGTGACAAAGCGGAAGGTCAGGCGTTCCAGGGCCAGCAGTGGCAGACCGCCGTCGTGGCTGCCATCCTGGCGCATCTGGCGCTCGGCCCGGGTCATCAGTGCGGCATGCACGACGGCGGCGGCAAACAGGCCATAGGAGGCAATGCCCAGCGCCAGGTGCAGCGGCAGCCAGGGCGAGGCATTCACATGCAAAGGGCTGCCGGGGTAGACGCCGGCCAGCAGGACCGCGATGCAGCCCATGGCCGACAGCGGCCAGCGCGAGCGCAGCTGCGGGTAGAGCTGCTGCTCGACCACATACACCGTCAGCACCAGCCAGGCGGTGACGGACAGCGCCGGCGCAAAGCCGAAATGGGGCATGTCACCCACCAGGCTCCAGCCGATGGCCGCCAGGTGCAAGGCCCAGGCCGCGCGCAAGCCCAGCCGCGCGCTGGGCTCCTGCAGGCGTCGGGCCGCAAGTGCGGGGATGGCGTAGGCAATGGCTGCAGCAATGGCCAGCGCCCAGCCGATGGGGCTGGTGCTGGCTGCGGCAAAGGCGGGAGAGAGCATGCCCGCTATCATAGCTGCGGCGAAAGGCCTGTGTGCTCTGCGCGGGCGCTAGCGCCTTGCCATCTGCCGGCTATTGCCATCTGCTATGGCCGGCGATGGACCGCAGAGCCTGGCCGGCGCGCGCTATATACCGACGCTGGTTGCGCAGACCCGGTTGCGGCCGCTGGTCTTGGCCTCGTACAGCAGCTCATCGGCCCGGCGCAGGCAGTCCTCCAGGCCGTCGGTCTGGCCGCAGTGGATGGTCAGCACCCCGCAGCTCACCGTCAGCTCTGGCGCGGTGGTGGAGGCCGCATGGGCAATCGCCATCGTCTGCACTTCCTGGCGAAAGCGCTCCACCACGGCCACGGCATCGGCGTGGCCGGGCAGGATCAGCGCAAACTCCTCACCGCCAAAGCGGGCGGCCAGGTCATAAGGGCGGCGCGCATGGCGCGCCAGCGTACCGGCTACTTGCTTGAGCGCCTCATCGCCTTGCACATGGCCATAGTGGTCGTTGTACAGCTTGAAGTGGTCGATATCGATCAGCGCCAGGCCCAGCGGGTCGTTTCTGCGCAGGCACAGGCGCTGGCTGCGCCGCAGCATGTCATCAAAATGCCGGCGGTTGGCCAGGTTGGTCAGGCCATCGACCTGCGCGAGGCGCTGCAAGGCTTGGCGCTGCAGCGCCAGGTCGATCTGGTTGCGCACCCGCACACTCACCACTGCCGGGCGGATGGGTTTGGAGACATAGTCGGCCGCGCCCAGGCGCAGGCCATATTCCTCCGCCGCAGCATCGCTCTGGCCGGTGATGAAGATGATCGCAATGCCGGCCGTCGCCTCCTGCTTTCTCAACTGGGTCAGCACCTCATAGCCATTCATGCCGGGCATGCTGACATCGAGCAGCACCAGCAGCAGGCGGTGCGATTCGCGCGTGGCGATGGTCAGCGCACTGGGGCCGTCCTTGGCCAGCAGCACGCGGTACTGCTGGCCCAGCAGCTCGGCGAGCATGGAGCGGTTGACGCGCTCGTCATCCACAATCAGGATGGTGGGTTGGTCGTTATCGGGCTCAGCTTGCATGGTGCGATGGTAGGGGGTCTAGGTCTCAAAGGGGCTGGTAGCCAGAAGGTCAAGGCAGGATCTGTTCGAGCCGCTCGATCGCCGCCAGTGCGGCCTCGCCATCCAGGTCTTCCACATGCTGCAGGATCTGCTGGAGCAGCGGCGTCCAGCGCGCCGTGGGGCTAGCCAAGAGCATGCGTTCGAGCTCGCTGACGGCGGCATAGTCGCCATCGGCCACCAGGCGCTTGAGGTGCTTGAGGTCCTGGCGCAGGCTGGTGGCAGCGGGTGGGCTGGCCGCAGGCGCGGCGTCCAGCGCTGCGCTCGGCGGGGCCGGTGGATGCTGGCGCGTGGCCAGGCCTTGCAGCAGTGTCTGCAGCTGGGCGGCAAACTCGGAGGTCTCGGCATGCAGCAGGCGCTGGGGCTGCGCTGCGGGCGGCGGGGCCTGCGTCCACTCCCGGGCCTGGCTCTCGATGGTTTCGGCCGCCTGGACCAGGGCCGTGGCATCGAGGTAGCCCAGCGCCCCCTTGAGCGAATGGGCGAGCATCGACAGCGGCTCCCAGGATGACTGCTGCACATGCAGCACCAGGGTCTGGGGGGCGTCGGCAAAGTCGCGGTAGAAGCCGGCCAGCACCCGTTCGACCCGCTCGGCATTGCCATGGAAGCGCTGCAGCATCTTGGCGTGGTTGATGCCGGGCGTGGCTGCCACGCGGGCCTCGTCGCGCAGGAATTCGGACTCGGGCGCATCCGGCGTATCGGCATCGTTGCCGGGGCCTGCGATCCATTCGCTCAGCGTTTCGTACAGCTTGCGCTCGTCAATGGGCTTGGTCAGGTGGGCGTTCATGCCCGCTTCTTCAATGGCGCTGCGGTCCTCGACGCGGGCCTGCGCGGTCAGCGCAATCACCGGCAGCTGCTGCAGATGGGGCAGCTGGCGCAGCGCGCGCGTGGCGTCCAGCCCATCCATCTGCGGCATGTGCACATCCATCAGCACGGCGTCGTAGTGGTGGTGCTCGAGCATGCTGAGCGCCTCGGCGCCATTGGTGGCCAGGCTCACCTGCACGCCGACCAGGCTGAGGAAGTCGGCAGCCACCTCGCGGTTGAGGGCGTTGTCATCGACCACCAGGACATTCTTGCCATGCAGGTGGGGGTAGAGCTGGATCGGGTTGGTGTGCAGCGCCTGCGGCTGGCCCGGCGTGTCGGGCAGGGCGCGCCGCGAGAGGCCGCCGCCCTGCGACTGCAAGGCCTCCAAGATGGCATTGAACAGCACCGATTGGGTCACCGGCTTGATCAGCAGGCCTTGCAGGTGCAGCTCTTCAGCCTTGCGCATGACCTCGTCACGGCCGTAGGCGGTCACCATCAGCACCGCCGGGGTGGCCGAGAGGTGTTCTTCCTCGCGGATGCGGCGCGCCACCTCCAGCCCGTCCATGCCTGGCATGCGCCAGTCCATCAGCACCAGGCCATAGGGCGTGCCCACGCGGGAGGCGAGCTGCAGATCGGACAAGGCCTGCTCGCCCGAATCCACCGTGTCGGCGCGCATGCCAAACCCGCGCACCATCTCGGCCAGGATGTCGCGTGCGCTGGCGTTGTCGTCGACGATCAGCACGCGGTCCACCGGCGTGCCGTGGTAGCGGGCTGGTTTGGGCGCCTGCTGCAGCTGGGCGGGGTGCAGTTGCACCGAGAAGTAGAAGGTGCTGCCCAGCCCCGGGCTGCTCTCGACCTTGAGCTCGCCCCCCATCTGGCCCACCAGGCGCTGGCAGATGGCCAGGCCCAGGCCCGAGCCGCCATAGCGCCGAGTGGTCTGGCTGTCGGCCTGCGAGAAGGGGCGGAACAGCTGGCTCATCTGGGCCGGGCTCATGCCGATGCCCGTGTCCTTGACGGTGATCTCCAGCCCGATCTTGCCCGGGACCACGGGGCGGTTGCCGGCGGTCTCGGTGGTCTGGATGCTGATGACCACCTCACCCAAGTGGGTGAACTTGATGGCATTGCTCACCAGGTTGTTGAGCACCTGGCTCAGGCGCAGCGGGTCACCGCTCAGCTGCCGTGGCACATCGGGCGCGACCGAGTAGACCACCTCGATGCCCTTTTCCTCGGCGCGCAAGGTGGTGACGGCCGAGACGGTCTCGAGCACATCGTCGAGCGCGAACTCCACGTTCTCCAGGGTGAGCATGCCCGCCTCGATCTTGGAGAAATCCAGGATGTCATTGATCACCGACAGCAGTGCGTTGGCCGACAGCTCCACCTTCTCCAGGTAGTTGCGCTGCTTGGGCAGCAGCGGGGTCTGCTGGATCAGGCGCGTCATGCCGATGACGGTGTTCATCGGCGTGCGGATCTCGTGGCTCATCGTGGCCAGGAACTCGGACTTGGCGCGCTCGGCCGCTTCGGCCATTTCCTTGGCTTTTTGCAGCGCCAGCTCGGCCTCGCGCTCGCGCGTGATATCGAGCATGATGCCGTCCCAGATCGTGCCCGCTTCCTGGCGGCTGGGTGCCGAGCGGCAGCGTAGCCAGCGCAGGCTGCCATCGGGGCGGATGATGCGAAAGCTGCAGTCAAACAGGCTCAGGCGCTCCAGCGCCTCGCGCTGCTGCTGCCGGTACATCGCCAGATCTGCCGGGTGGATGGTTTTGATATAGGCCGCGTTGTCAGCCATGATGGCCTGCGCGCTCACGCCGATGAGCTTTTCGATACCGGCGCTGATGTAACTCATGCGCAAGGTCGTGGCCGTGCCTTCGACGCGGTAGATCGCGCCACTGGGCAGGTTGTCGGCCAGTGCCTCCAGCCGCTGGCGCGCCTGTTCGCGCTCGGACAGATCCTGCAGCGTGCCGCTGAGGCTGACGATGCGGCCACTGCTGTCATAGTCGGCCTGGCCCAGGATGCTGGCCGGGAACTGGCCGCCATCGGGCGTGTAATGGGTCACATCGAGCCGGTAGGGCTGGCCGGTCTGGGCGCATTGGGCAATGGCCGCGGCCACCTTGGCATAGTCCTGCGGCGGCATCATGTGGGCGATGTTGTCCTGGGTCAGCTTGGGCCCCTGCGGGTCCAGGCCATTCATCTCGTACATCATCTCCGAGGCCTCGATCTCACCGCTGGCCAGGTCCAGCGTCCAGCTGCCGATGCGCGAGAGCCGCTCGGCGCGGCGCAGCGAGTCATAGCTTTGGCGCAGCTGGTTTTCCGATTCGCGCATCTGCGTCGTGTCACGCGAAATGCCCAAGAGGCCGATGACCTCGCCATGCTCGTTGCGGTACTGGCTCTTGATGGACTGGAAGCTGAGCCGGCGCCCCTCGATCAGCGCATGCGACTCCGACACCACCGGCGTGCTGCTCCGGTAAACGGCGGCATCGTCGTCGGCAAAATTGTTGTGGCCGCCGAGGATTTCGGCATCGGTCTTGCCAATCAGTCCCCCGGGCGGCATCTGTGTGATGGCCTCGGCCGCGGGGTTGGCGAACACATATCGGCCCTGCCGGTCTTTGACAAAGACGATGTCCGAGGTGCCGCGCATCACCGCATCGAGCAGGTGGGTGGAATGGCGCCACTGCTGGGTGCTTTTCTCGACCTGCTGCTCGAGCGCGGCATTGAGCAGCTGAATTTCCTGGTCGCGGCGCACGCGCTCGGTGATGTCGTGGGAGATGGTGAAAAAGCGCTTCTCGCCATCCACCAGCTGGCAGGTGATGTGCACCTCGACGGGAAAGCAGGAGCCGTCCTTGCGCTGGTGGGTGTTGGTTGCCACGGTGTGTTCACCGGGCTCCATTTTCTGCCACAGGGCCAGCAACTCCTCCTGTGTGTAGTCCAGCGCAAAATCAGCCACCGTCAGGGCCATCAGCTCTGCCAGGCTGTAGCCCATCTCCCGGTAGGCCTGGGTATTGACATCCAGGATCCGGCCTTGCGTATCGGTCACGAAGAAGGCGTCCGAGAAATGGTCTAGCAAGTGGCGATACGGCGTATCTGGCATCGGTGATCCTGGTCAAAGAAAGCGCCACCTCAGGGTGGCGGGCAGGGCTTTGGCATTGCAGCTGGCCATGCCAGCGGGGGCAGGCGCAGGCCGCAGCTGCATTGTCGCGGCTTCGGGCCTGCATGTGCGCAGCCTCAAAGGCTAAATTCGTTTGGCGCTTCACGGTCAAACATTTACCTATTGTAGGGAGCGGGCCATAGTTTCTTGCGCTGGCGGGCAGGCTGCCAGCCCTGGCCCCGCGTCAGTTTTGGGGTGAGCGGGTAGAATCAAAGGTTTGCAGGGCTGTGGCTTACAGCCCCTGGCGCCAGTCGTTTTTAGCCCGGCCTCCGGCCAGCGGCTACCGCTGGGCGCCCCCTTTGCCACGATTACTCAAGACTCCACCCTATGGCTTCCGCACTGACCGATAAACTCTCGCGCCTCGTCAAGGAAATGCGTGGCCAGGCCCGTATCACCGAATCCAATGTCCAGGACATGCTGCGTGAAGTGCGCATGGCCCTCTTGGAGGCGGATGTGGCCTTGCCCGTGGTGCGCGACTTCATTGCCCGCGTCAAGGAAAAAGCGCTGGGCCAGGAAGTGCTGGGCAGCCTCAAGCCGGGCCAGACCCTGGTGTCGATCGTCAACAAGGAACTGGCCGCCACGATGGGCGAGGGCGTGGCCGACATCAACCTGCAGGCCCAGCCGCCGGCGGTGATCCTGATGGCCGGCCTGCAAGGTGCCGGTAAGACGACCACCACGGCCAAGCTGGCCAAGCACCTGATCGAGCGGCGCAAGAAAAAGGTGCTGACCGTCTCGGGAGACGTCTACCGCCCCGCTGCTATCGAGCAGCTCAAGACCGTGACCCAGCAGGCGGGCGCGGAATGGTTCCCCAGCACGCCCGACCAAAAGCCGTTGGATATTGCCAACGCGGCGCTCGATTACGCCAAGAAGCACTACTTTGATGTGCTCCTGGTCGATACCGCCGGCCGCCTGGCCATCGACGAAGTGCTGATGACCGAAATCCAGCAATTGCATGCGGCCTTGAAGCCGGTCGAGACCTTGTTCGTCGTCGATGCGATGCAGGGCCAGGACGCGATCAACACCGCCAAGGCCTTCAAGGAGGCGCTGCCGCTCACCGGTATCGTGCTGACCAAGCTCGACGGTGACTCACGCGGCGGTGCGGCGCTGTCGGTGCGCCAGATCACCGGCGCGCCCATCAAGTTCGCCGGTGTGTCCGAAAAGCTCGATGGCCTGGAAGTGTTCGACGCAGAGCGCCATGCGCAGCGCGTGCTGGGCATGGGCGATATCGTGGCCCTGGTCGAGCAGGTCTCCAAGGGCGTGGACATGGAGGCGGCCCAGAAGATGGCCGAGAAGATCAAGTCCGGCGACGGCTTTGATCTGAACGACTTCCTGGGCCAGCTCCAGCAGATGAAGCAGATGGGGGGCCTGTCGACCCTGATGGACAAGCTGCCCTCGGAGCTGGCGGGCAAGGCCGGCAAGGTCGATATGGACAAGGCCGAGCGCGAAGTGCGCCGCAAGGAAGGCATCATCTGCTCGATGACCCCCTATGAGCGCGCCAAGCCCGAATTCATCAAGGCCACGCGCAAGAAACGCATTGCCGCTGGCGCTGGCGTGCAGGTGCAAGAGGTCAACCGCCTGCTCAACGAGTTTGGCCAGATGCAGCAGATGATGAAGAAGATGAAGGGCGGCGGCCTGATGAAGATGATGAAGAAGATGGGCGGCATGAAGGGCATGATGGGCGGCGGCATGCCCAAGCTGCCGTTTTAAGCACCGCAGCATGCCCTGGTTGCAAGGCCTGCTTCAACAAAAACGCCTGCATCCAGCAGGCGTTTTTGCATCCAGGCGCTGCGGTGTTACGACACCACAACTTGCGCCTCGCCCGCCAGCATCTGGCCGACTACGCAGGCATCGGCAAAGCCCTGGGATTTGAAGATGTCCAGCACCTGGCCAACAGCATCCGGCGTGCAGGAGACCAGCAGGCCGCCGGAGGTCTGCGGGTCGGTCAGCAGGCTGCGCATCGCATCGGGCACTTGCGCGCCCATTGCCACATCGCTGCCGTAGGACGCCCAGTTGCGTCCCGAGGCGCCGGTCACCACGCCTTGCTGGGCAAGATCGAGGACGCCGGGCAGCAGCGGCAGCGCCTGGCTGTCGATCACGGCTGTGAGCTGCGCGCCGCGTGCCAGCTCCAGCGTATGGCCCAGCAGGCCAAAGCCGGTGACATCGGTCAGCGCATGCACATCGGCCAGCTGCGCAAGCGCGGCGCCAGGCCGGTTGAGCTGGGTGGTGGTGCGCACCATGCTGGCGTAGTCACTGTTGCTGAGCAGGCCTTTTTTCAAGGCAGCGGACTGGATACCCACACCCAGGGCCTTGCCCAGGATCAGCACATCGCCCGCCTGGGCATCGCGGTTGCGCTTGAGCTGCGCCGGATTGACGATGCCGATACCGACCAGGCCATAGATGGGCTCGACCGAGTCGATCGAGTGGCCGCCGGCCAGCGGAATGGCGGCATCGCGGCAGACGGACTCGCCGCCTTCGAGAATCTTGGCAATGACGTCGTGGGGCAGCACATTGATCGGCATGCCGACGATGGCCAGCGCCATCAGCGGCGTGCCGCCCATCGCGTAGATGTCCGACAGCGCATTGGTCGCAGCAATGCGGCCAAAGTCATAGGGGTCATCGACGATGGGCATGAAGAAATCGGTGGTCGCGACAATCGCCTGCGTGTCGTTGATCTGGTAGACCGCTGCGTCATCCGCCGTCTCGGTGCCCACCAGCAGCTGCGCATAGAACTGCTTGGGCACCGCACTGCGGCTCATCAGATCGGCCAGCACCCCAGGGGCAATCTTGCAGCCGCAGCCGCCGCCATGCGACAGCGAGGTCAGGCGTGGCGAGGTGGGCAGGGTGGTGGTAGGGGCATTCATACGGGCATCCTCAGGGCTAACAGACTGGCGAGAAAAGCGGTGCCGCCCATGGCGGCCCACCATTATCGGCATTTGGCTGACGGGCGTGCACCATGCTGCCTTGTGAGTGAGGGGCAAAGCGACAGCAATCGCCGATGGGGCCAAAAGTGGCCGCGATGCATTCAGTGCCATCTTGGCTGTGGCAACCAGACAGTTTAAAAGTGAGCATCGATAGTCGTCAGGGAAGCGCTGACCCGTGTCGCATCGGGTATGCTTTCAGATTTTTCTGCGAGATCCTATCGAGACGGGGATGCGAGAGAATAACTTTGACCTGCTGCGACTGATGGCGGCCCTGGGCGTTTTCTGGGCCCATGGCTCGCTCTTCTACGACCTGCAGATCACCCCATTTTTCAACAATACCTACAGCATGGGGTCGCTGTCGGTCTATGTCTTTTTCTTCATCAGCGGCTATCTCAATGTCCAAAGCTGGAGCCGAACGGCGCAATGGGCTGCGTTTGGCATCAAACGGGCGCTGAGAATTTTCCCTGGGCTGTTGGCGGCAGCCTTCATATCCGTGTTTGTCATTGGTGGGCTCATGACGACGCTGGATCTGAAAAGCTTTCTGTCTTCGGGGCAGACCTGGGGGTTGTTTGTCAACTATGGAACTGGCCTTGCGACACTCAATGACCTCCCCGGGGTGTTTGCGCACAATCCAATTCAGAACGCGGTAAACGGCTCGCTGTGGACCATCAAGTACGAGGTCTTGATGTATGTGCTGCTGGTTTTGTTCGGTATGACGCTAGGGCTCTCTCGCCGGATTCTTGTGCTAGTAGTGGCCGTGTCGGCCGCTGCCTTTCTGTTGGTGAAAATTCCCGCGCTGGATGACGGCGCGATCAGCTGGCGAGATTTCTGGCAATTCGCCACCATGTTCTTCGCTGGGGCTGCTTTTAACTACATCCCGGTAGACCGCAGGCTATGGTTGGTACCGCCTATGCTGCTGGGCTTTGTCATTGCCTGTACCGGGACCACGCTGGCGATCGTTCAGGGCGCTGTCTTCCTTTGCCTGCCCGGTGCCGTTTTTCTGCTTGCCTATTGGAAGCCTTTGACCCGCATTCGTCTGCGCCATGATCTGTCTTACGGCATCTACATTTATGCATTCCCGGTGCAGCAGGCCCTCACTGAGATCAGTCTAAGGCATGGGATTTCC
>NZ_KE148555.1:12931-15195 GCF_000410635.1 Comamonas sp. B-9 | reverse complement strand
AGATCAGTCTAAGGCATGGGATTCCAAAGCCGATATACATGGTCTTGGCCCTGGTCATCGTGTTGATGCTGGCGCTGGCTTCCTGGGTGTTTATCGAACGCCCGGCCATCGCCTGGTCCCGGTCTCTGGTGCCGCCTACGCGTCGGTCCTCACATCCCCATGTAAAACCGTGAAATGATTAAACAGATACAAATACTCCGGCTGATGGCAGCCCTCTGGGTAGTAGTTTTTCATGGCGCAATACTCGGTATTTTTTCGGATGTGGCACCTTGGGTGGCTACTGTCATCAACTTTGGCTATGCGGGTGTGGATGTTTTCTTCGTCATCAGTGGCGTGATCATGGCGCATTCCACCAAAAATATGGGCCATGGGCCACGCACTGCCACTGCATTTTTGCTGGCTAGATTTTCAAGAATCTATACAGGCTGGTGGCCGGCCATGCTGCTCTATGTCATTTACTTAAAACTAACGCAGCAACTCGATCCCCACATTCAGCTGCAAGCATCTTTTTTTCTCTACTTTTCCGATCTTGCAGGCCTTGTCAGTATTGCCATCTGGTCACTGATGTTTGAGCTGTATTTTTACGTGGTCTTGTCGCTGGTCTTGTTGTTTCCGAAATGGCATCGCCAGCGCTTTATTAAAACTCTGTTTGCGGCACTCGTTGTGCTCAACCTCTACTTGTTGGCGCATCGCTCTGCCGCAGATGGAGGCATCGAGCAAAACTGGATTCAGCTCTTTTATGTGGCTCCCCTTGTGGCAGAATTTTTCATGGGCTACTTCCTCTATCAGTATCTGCAACGTCCTTCGCGCGCATCATGGAAGTTGTGGGCCTTGCTGGCTGCAGCATGGATTGCCTTGATTGTCTATTTCATGCCCCATTTTGAAGATTATCCCTATGGTTTGGCCAATTTTCACTATTGGCCTGAGCGCGCAGTATTGATGGGCGGCGCCGCAATGGCGATCGTAGGCATGGCGTTGAAGCTGCCCTCTCCGCGAAGCCAGATCGCACTGGCGCTGGCAAAATTTGGTGATTATTCTTACGCCATCTATTTGCTGCATATCCTGGCATTCAGCATGATGCTGACGCTATTGCCTTGGCACAGCTGGAATAGCCAGGTGCAGCTTTGGATTGTCGTTGGTGTCCTCGCTGCATTGCTACTGGCGTCAGCTGCCTATTACCACTGGGTGGAGCGGCCGGTCTACATGTTTTGCCGCCAAAAAATCAACTACTGGTTGCACCCCACCGTCCCTGCCCAGCCTGTTCTTCAACCACTCTACAAAAATCAACAGCTGCGATAACGCATTCGCAAAGGGTCCTCTGCATAGCCCTCGCCAAGCGGGTTGGGTGCGGATGGGGATAAGACGCAAGGCGTCTTTTGACGGTGGAGCCGTGGGTTAACTATTGCGGAGGAATGCGTCCCTAAGGTGCATGAAGCCAGAAAGCTTGGCCTTGGATTTGAGACATTCCCGGTCAAGCATCAGGACTGGGAACCATGCGCTGCAGTGCTCAGAAGCGGGGGGCAGAAGAGCGCTACCTGACTGAGCGCATACCACCTGTACAGAGACCGAGATGGCGGAAGACAGCTGGAGTCGAACCAACCCAGGAGTGGCTGACACCCCTCACCGGGTTTGAAGCCCGGCCGCGCCACCGGGCACGATTGCCTTCCCTGCAACACGTGCGTGTTGGGCAAGATGGCCGATTGTAGCGGCTCTGCGTGGCGCCTGCGGCTGGCGCTGCCGCAGACCCTTGGGTGGCTTAGGACGTGGCGCCTGTCTGCCAGCGCACACCCGGGCGCAGCACATGCGTATCGCGCACGCGGCGGGTGTAGCCCACGCGGTCAAAGAACTCCAGGATCTGGATGGCGCGCTTGCGGCCCAGGGCGGTGGCATCGCGGAAGGCATGGGCCTGCACTTCGCCGCGCTCGGCCTGCTGGGCAAGCTCTGCGGTGAGTGCCGCCAGCGCATCCATGGAGGGGGCGGCATAGAACAGGTCCTTGACCACCTGGAACACGAGGCCCTGGCGCGAGAGCTTTTTGAGCAGCTGGCGCACCAGCTCCTCCCCGGCGCCATGGTCGCGGGCCAGGTCGCGCACCCAGGGCGGGTCAAAGCGGCCTTCGGTGATGGCCGGCAGCAAGCGCTGGGCGAGGGCCTGCTCGGCCTCGCTCAGTTGCACGGTGTGGCCGGGCAGGTGCAGCCAGGCGCCGCTGCTGGCGATCTGACCGGCGGCGATCAACGCATCGAGCAGGCCATGGTAGAGCGCATCG
>NZ_KE148555.1:12437-12736 GCF_000410635.1 Comamonas sp. B-9 | reverse complement strand
CGGCCCCGGCCGGTGTCGCCGTGCCGGTTAGCCGTACCAGCTGTGAGCGGGCCAGGCCCAGCGGGGCCTCGGCCAGCAGCGGGCCGGTGTCGGCGGTGTCAATCCAGTGTGCCAGCGCAGCCAGGTAGGCCATGCGGCTGTCGCTGCGGCGCTTGCGGGCGGGGGCGTAGGGGTCGAGCACCATGGCGCCGGCAATCGTGCGGTTGGCCTGGGCATTGCGCACGATGACGCGGTCACCGGGCAGCACCAGCGCCGGCGCGTCCAGCACCAGCTGGGCCAGTGCTTCGGTGCCTGGGGCC
>NZ_KE148555.1:6953-12273 GCF_000410635.1 Comamonas sp. B-9 | reverse complement strand
ATCCAGTCGCCGCGCGTGATGGCCTCCTTGGCGATGCCCGCCAGGTTCAGTGCGCAGCGCTGGCCGGCCAGGCCGTGTTCGCTCGCCTGGTTCTGCGCATGGATGCTGCGCACGCGTACGGGCGCGCCGCTGGCCGAATGCACGAGGCTGTCGCCCACGGCCACCTGGCCATTGAAGACGGTGCCGGTGACCACCGTGCCCTGGCCGGGCAGGCTGAAGACCCGGTCCACCGCCAGGCGGAACAGCCCGCTGTTGGCGCGCTGGGGCATGGCCTGGGCCTGCTGGTGCAGGTGCTGGCGCAGCGCCCAGACGCCCGGGTCATCGGGCAGCGCCGCTGCGGTCTCAAAGATGGGCGCATCGGCCAGGTTGCTGCGGGCCAGGATGGCGGTGATCTCATCGCGCACCTCATCGATGCGGGCGCGCGGCACGCGGTCGACCTTGGTGAGCGCCACCGTGCCCTGGCGTATGCCCAGCAGCTGCAGGATTTCCAGATGCTCCAGCGTCTGGGGCATCACGCCGTCATCGGCGGCCACCACCAGCAGGGCATGGTCAATGCCCACGGCCCCGGCGGCCATGGTGTGCACAAATTTTTCATGGCCGGGCACATCGATGATGCCCAGCACATCGCCATTGGCCAGCGGGGTGTAGGCGTAGCCCAGCTCGATTGAAATGCCGCGCGCCTTTTCTTCCTTCAGCCGGTCGGTCTCCACGCCGGTCAGGGCACGCACCAGGGTGGTCTTGCCATGGTCGATATGGCCTGCAGTGCCGATGATCATGCCTGGCCGTCCTTGCCGCTGCTGCCCAGCGCCAGCTGCTGCAGGTTGGCGGCAAAGGCGGCCTGGTCAGCGGCTTCGAGGCAGCGCAGATCCAGCCAGAGCGCATCGTCGCGCAGCCGGCCGATCACCGGGCGCGGCAGCTGGCGCAGCGCGGCCTCGAGCTGCTGCAACAGGCGCCCGGCGCGCTTGCGCTCTTGGGGGCGCACGACCAGGCCATGGCTGGGAAGGCTCTCGACGGGCAATGCACCGCTGCCGATCTGGCTGGTCATCGCGGCATGCTCCACCAAATAGTCGGGGCCCAGCAAGGTTTGCAGCGGCGTCTGCAGCGCGATCGCCTGCTGCTCCATGGCGGCAGCCGGGCGGGTGAAGAGGCGCAAGGTGGTCAGGCGCTCGGCCAGTTTCTCGGGGTGCAGATAGAGGCGCAAGGTGGGCTCGAGCGCGGCCAGGGTGAGCTTGCCCACGCGCAGCGCGCGCTTGAGCGGGTTCTTCTTGATCTGGGCGATCAAGGCCTTGCTGCCGACGATGATGCCGGCCTGCGGGCCGCCCAGCAGCTTGTCGCCGCTGAAGGTCACGACATCGGCACCGGCCTCGATGGTCTCGCGCACGGTCACCTCATAGGGCAGGCCCCAGTCGCGCATATCGATCAGGGTGCCGCTGCCCAGATCCACGATCAGCGGCAGCTGCCGCGCATGGGCGATGCGCGCCACATCGGCCTCGGCCACCGACTTGGTAAAGCCGCTGATCGCGTAGTTGCTGCAGTGCACCTTCATCAGCGCAGCGCTGTGCTCGCCCAGCGCGGCTTCGTAGTCCTTCTCATGGGTGCGGTTGGTGGTGCCCACCTCGACCAAGCGGGCGCCGGCGCGGGTCATCACATCGGGGATGCGGAAGGCGCCGCCAATCTCGACCAGCTCGCCGCGTGAGACCACCACTTCCTTGTCGCGTGCCAAGGTGGACAGCACCAGCAGCACGGCAGCCGCATTGTTGTTGACGATGGTGGCCGCTTCGGCGCCGGTCAGGCGGCAGACCAGGTCTTCGACCAGGTCATCGCGGTCGCCCCGGCCGCCGTCGGCCAGGTCGTATTCCAGATTGCTGGGGGTCGCCAGCGCCTGCACCACGGCGTCAATAGCCTCTTGCGGCAGCAGCGCGCGGCCCAGGTTGGTGTGCAGCACCGTGCCGGTCAGGTTGTAGACGGCCTTGAGGCGCGGCGCAAACAGCTGCTGGAGCTTTTGCTCGGCAGCGTCCAGCAAGGCATCGGCATCTTCTGCGTCGCTGCCCGCCGCTGCCAGCCAGCGGCTGCGGGCCTCGCCCAGCGCGGTGCGGATGGCCTGTGTGCACTGGGCCTTGCCATAGCTGTCCAACAGCGCAGCGGTGCGCGGGTGCTGCAGCAGCTTGTCTACAGAGGGCAGGTGGGTCGGTGCGTTCATGGGCAAACCAGCTCAAACAGGGACTGAAATAAAAAAACGATGGGCTGCGGCAGCAGCGCCATCGTCCAGTATGGCATGGTGCCAAAACGTTCAGGTGCTCGGCAAGCGCTCAGTGCAGATCGGGCACGCTGCCATCGGCATCGGCCGCTTGCGGCTCGGCCACGGCCACAAACAGCAGCGGGTTGCCGCTGGCGCGCGAGAACGCGGTCTGCTCGCTTATCAAGAGGTCCAGCATCAGGCTGGCCAGGTCATCGGCCAGTGGCTCGGCCAGCGGGTCCTTTTCCTGGTTGACCAGCTTGCGGTAGCTGCCGCATTCGGTACAGGTCTCTGCCAGCACCACATCCTTACCGCCTTCCAGGCCCTGGTAGCGCACGCCCTTGGTCGATTCGCAGTGGCTGCATTTGACGCGCACCATATGCCATTCGGTAGCGCAGCAGCCGCAGTGCAGGTAGCGGTGGCCGGCCATCTTGCCGCCAATGCGCACCACGCCGGCAACCGGCTCGCTGGCGCAGACCGGGCAGATCGTGGCCGGGTCGGTAAAGGGGATGTCGGCCAGGCGCAGCTGGCTGGCGCGGGTGGCAAACACCACTTGCAGCGCAGCCATCACAAAGGGCGCCAGGCCCACATCGCGCGCGGCCAGCTCCTTGGTCAGGAGGCGCTTGGCCAGCGCATTGCGGTCCTCGGTGCCGCAGCGCTGCAGCTCGCCAATCAGCGGCTGCAAGGCCTCGGGCAGGCCATCGGCACTGGCCAGCTGGCCGAGCATGCCGTCCAGCACCTGGTGCCAGACGGGATCGAGGTGGTCGGCGGCGGGCAAGAGCGGCGACGAGTACTGCTGGGCCTGGGCGATGGCCGCTGCATCGGGCGCAGCCACCTGCAGGCCCTGGGCTGCTTTGTGCTGGGCATCCACCAGCTTGGCGATGAACAGCAGGTAGTCCGCAATCGGGTTGCCGTCGGCCAGCTGGCGAATGCGCTGGGCTCGGTCAAGAAACAGACTGCTGGTGTTGGGCAGCAGCACGCGTGGAAAACTGGTGTGGTCGAGCGACTCGATCTCACCGGGTTGAAGAATGCGTTGCATACGGGGATTTTCTCAAAAATCAACGCCGATAGTCCTGGCGGGGCTATCGGCGTTGGGGAGCAGGGCAGGGGGCGATGCGGGCAGAGCCTGGCCCGCTGCGGCACAGGGCCGCGGGACGGGCAGGCCTGCAAGGCGCATCAGGCGCCGTGCTTGTGGCTGGCGGGCTTGTCCAGGTCGGTGGTGTCGCCCGTCATGCGGCGGTACCACAGCGGATGGTGAAAGCGCGCCCAGGCGCGGGTCACCGTGCCGCGCGTCATTGCGCGGATCGTGCCCTGGGTCCAGATGGCCGCGTAGATGTGGGCGATGATCAGACCGATCAGGCCAAAGGCCGACAGCGCATGCAGCAGCGCCGCAGCGCGCACCACATTCACTGGCAGGTTCCACCAGGCGCGCCACATCAGAACGCCGGTCACCAACAGGCCCGCCATGCACAGCACCAGCATCCAGAACAGCACCTTCTGCCCACCGTTGTACTTGTCCACCGGTGGCATCTTCTCGTGCTCGCCGTTGACCAGCGCGGGCACGTTCTTGAGCCACTCCACATCGTTCTTGCGAATGATGTTGAGCTGCCAGAAGCGGAAGAACATCAGCACAAAGCCGACGGTCATCACCAGACCGATGTAGGGATGCAGGATACGGGTCCAGGGTCCGCCACCGAACAGGTTCGTCATGAAGAAGAACGAGGGGTGGAAGAACGCCAGGCCCGACAAGGCCAGCAGCACAAAGCTGATCGCGACCACCCAGTGGTTGACGCGTTCGCCAGCGGTGTAGCGTTGGAGATCACGGGTCTTGCTTTTCATCGTCCAGACTCCTCGTGGTGGTCGGCGCCCTTGTCCGCGCGCGCCTTGGCGGCTTCTTCCTCTTCCAGCTCCTCGGGCACTTCGATCGGGCCCTTGGTGATGTAGTGGAAGAAGCTGCCGACAGCGGCCACGCCCAGCGCTGCCAGCGCCAGTGGCTTGGCCACACCCTTCCACAGGCTCACCATGGGGCTGATCGATGGATCATCGGGCAGACCGTGGTAGAGCGAGGGCTTGTCGTTATGGTGCAGCACATACATCACGTGGGTGCCACCCACGCCTTGCGGATCATAGAGGCCAGCCTTGTCAAAGCCGCGCTCCTTCAAGTCGACAATGCGCTCCTCGGCACGCTCTTGCATGGCGGTCTTGGTGCCAAACATGATCGCGCCGGTCGGGCAGGTCTTGACGCAGGCGGGTTCCTGGCCCACGGCCACGCGGTCCGAGCACAGCGTGCACTTGTAGGCCTTGTGGTCCTTCTTGGAGATGCGCGGAATGTTGAACGGGCAGCCGGTCACGCAGTAGCCGCAGCCCACGCAGTTTTCCTCCTGGAAATCGACGATGCCGTTGGTGTACTGCAGGATGGCACCGGGAGAGGGGCAGGCCTTGAGGCAGCCCGGGTCTTCGCAGTGCATGCAGCCGTCCTTGCGGATCAGCCATTCCAGATTGCCGGTGGCTTCGTTTTCGTATTCGGAAAACCGCATCACCGTCCAGGAGTTGGCCGTCAGGTCGGTCGGGTTGTCGTAGACCCCGGCCGCTGCCGTGCCCACATCGTCACGCAGATCGTTCCACTCCATGCAGGCGGTCTGGCAGGCCTTGCAGCCGATGCACTTGGAGACATCGATCAGCTTGGCCACCTCGCCGCCGTGCGGGCTGCGCACGCTGGGCGATGGGGTGGTGGTGGCGGAGCGGCGCTTGATATCCAATGATTGAAGAGATGACATCGCTGCTCCTTAGATCTTCTCAACCTTCACGAGGAAGGTCTTGAACTCTGGCGTATTGCTGTTGCCATCACCCACAAACGGGGTGAGGGTGTTGGCGAGGAAGCCAGGCTTGGTCAGGCCCTTGAAGCCCCAGTGGATAGGGATACCCACGTGGTGCACCGTCTTGCCTTCGATCTGCATGGGCTTGATGCGCTTGGTCACCACCGCAGCGGCCTTGATGTAGCCCCGCTTGGAGCTGACCTTCACCATGGCGCCCGTCGCAATGCCGATCTCCTTGGCCAGCGCCTCGCCGATCTCGACGAACTGC
>NZ_KE148555.1:0-6939 GCF_000410635.1 Comamonas sp. B-9 | reverse complement strand
GTTCAGCAGCGCGTGCTTGGTCCAGTAGTGGAAGTGCTCCGTCAAACGGTAGGTCGTGCCCACATGCGGGAATTCGTCCGCCTTGCCGAAGGTCTCCCAGATGGCCGGGAAGACGCGGGCGGCCGGGTTGCTGACCGCCTTGTCGTTCTTCGGGTACATCGGGTTGTAGCCCAGCGGGTTGTCGAATGCCTCGTAGTGCGTCGGGAACGGACCTTCGTTCATGCCCTTGCGGGCAAAGAAGCGCGCCACCCCTTCAGGGTTCATGATGAACGGACCGGTGCCGGTCTCGGGCTTGATGGTCGGGCCGTAGTCGGGTACATCCGCGCCGCCCCAGGTCGAGCCATTCCACTTGACCAAGGTCCGGTTCGGGTTGAAAGGCTTGCCTTCCAGATCCGCCGATGCGCGGTTGTACAGCACGCGGCGGTTGGCCGGCCAGGCCCAGGCCCAGTTCAGCGTGTTGCCGATACCGGTCGGGTCGCTGTTGTCGCGGCGGCCCATCTGGTTGCCCGCCTCGGTCCAGCTGCCCGCCCAGATCCAGCAGCCACTCATCGTGGAGCCATCGTCACGCAGCTCGCCAAAACCGGACAGCTGCTGGCCGGCAGGGCGCAGCACCTTGCCGTCGGACGCCGTGAGGTCGGTCAGTGCGCGGCCGTTGTACTCCTTGGCAATCTCTTCGGACGAAGGGTGCGCTGGCTGCGCATAAGGCCACCACAGGTTCTGGATCGGATCGGGGAACTTGCCGCCGTCCTTCTGGTAGGCCGCCTTCATGCGCAGGTGCAGGGCCGACATGATCGCGATGTCGGTCTTGGCTTCACCGGGCGGCTCGGAGGCCTTCCAGTGCCACTGCAGCACACGCGAGGAGCTCACGACCGCGCCATCCTCTTCAGCGAAGCAGGTGGTGGGCAGGCGGAACACCTCGGTCTGCACCGATGCGGTGTCGATGTCGTTGTACTCGCCGTAGTTCTTCCAGAACTCCGAGGTCTCGGTGGCCAGCGGGTCCATGATCACCAGGAACTTGAGCTTGGCCAGCCCGTCGCGCACACGGCTCTTGTTGGACAGCGCCGCCAGCGGGTTGAAGCCCTGGGCGATGTAGCCGTTGACCTTGCCTTCGTTCATCAGCTCGAAAATCTGCAGCATGTCGTACTGCTTGTCGAGCTTGGGCAGGTAGTCATAGGCCCAGTTGTTGTCCTTGGTCGCAGCCGGTCCCCAGAAAGCCTTCATCAGGCTCACATGGAACTTGGGGTAGTTCTGCCAGTAGCTCATCTGGTTGGCACGCAAAGGCTTTTGCGTGCGCGCGTCGATGTACTTCTGGTAGTCCTGCTCACCCTGGTTGGCCAGCGTCAGGTAGCCGGGCAGTGCGTTGGACAGCAGGCCCAGGTCGGTCAGGCCCTGGATGTTGGAGTGACCGCGCAAGGCGTTCATGCCACCACCGGCGACACCGATATTGCCCAAGAGCAGCTGCACCATGGCGCCGGTGCGCAGGATCTGCGCGCCGATCGAGTGCTGGGTCCAGCCGAGGGCGTACAGGATGGTTGCTGCACGGCCAGCCTCTGCCGTCGATGCAAGCTTTTCGCAGACATGCAGGAACTTGGCCTGGGGCGTGCCGCAGACGCTCTCGACCTTCTCAGGCGTATAGCTGGCGTAGTGGCGCTTGAGCCATTGGTAGACGCAACGCGGGTGCTGCAGGCTCGGGTCGGTCTTGACGTAGCCGTCCTCGCCCAGCTCGTAGTCCCAGCTGGCCTTGTCGTAGGTGCGCTTTTCGGGGTTGTAGCCCGAGAAGATGCCTTCGTCGAACGCAAAGTCTTCCCGCACGATGAACGTGAAGTCGGTGTAGTTGCGCACGTACTCGTGGTGGATCTTGTCATTCGTCAGCAGGTAGTTGATCACACCGCCGAGGAAAACAATGTCCGAACCGGAGCGGATAGGGGCGTAGAAATCCGCCACCGAAGCCGATCGGTTAAAGCGCGGGTCGACCACCATGAAGTGAGCCTTGTTGTGCTCCTTCGCCTCGGTCACCCATTTGAAGCCGCAAGGGTGGGCTTCAGCGGCATTGCCGCCCATGATCAAAATAACGTCCGCGTTCTTGATGTCGACCCAATGGTTCGTCATCGCTCCACGGCCAAACGTCGGGGCAAGACCTGCCACCGTCGGGCCGTGTCAGACACGGGCTTGGTTATCGAACGCCAACATGCCCCAAGAGCGGGCCACTTTGTAGGTGATGTAACCGGCTTCATTGCTGGCAGCCGATGCGGCCAGCATGCCGGTCGAGGTCCAACGGTTCACCGTCAGGCCATCATCGGTCTTCTCCAGGAAGTTCGCGTCGCGATCGTCCTTGAGCAGCTTGGTAATGCGGGTCAGCGCCTCATCCCAGGACAGGCGCTTCCACTCGTTGGAGCCGGGCGCGCGGTATTCGGGGTAGAGCAGGCGGTTGGGGCTGTGGACGATGTCCAGCAGCGATGCGCCCTTGGGGCACAGCGTGCCGCGGTTGACGGGATGGTCGGGATCGCCTTCGACGTGGATCACCGAGAGTTTGGCGTTCTTGCCGCCATCGCCCAGCGAGTACATCAAAATGCCGCAGCCAACAGAGCAATACGTGCAGGTTTGCCGTGTCACTGTGCTGCCGACCAGCTTGTACTGACGGACTCCGGCAAGCGCAGTGGCGGGCGAGAAGCCCATCACTGCCAGGCTGGAACCCGCCAGAGTCGAACCAGTCACTTTCATGAACTGGCGTCTGGAGAATTGCACCATGGGGTGTCCTTTCAATGAAGGATGCTTGTTTTCTATGCTTACGACACAAATTGTAGTCTTCTCCCTCTGAAAGCAGAATAGTTGGGCATTCCGGGTATTCAGCACGTTTGACAAATTGGTAAAAATGCGAGAGAGGCCGTATCTCCGCGAAAAATACCAATACATTTCACAAACTTGCATGAAATTGTGAATAATATGCTTTATGAATTTCTTGCGGCCTGAATCCAAGGGGGAGACCATGGACCACCAAGACGCGGCTGCGCGCCGTCCCTTTTTGCTCTGGGCGCTGTCGGCATCGGCGCTGCTGGCAGGCTGCGGCGCCTCGCCGCCACGCACGGCGCGGCAAGAGGGCGGGCAGCGCACGGCAGGTGGCACAGGTGCATCGCCGCGCGTGGACAGCGGCGTGGTGCCCGTCAACCTGGGCTTGAGCGGTGAGCTGCGCGAGGCGCTTTATGCGCGGGTCATGCTGGTGGTCAACACGCCCTACACCTATGGTGGCAACACACCCGAAGGCGGCTTTGACTGCAGCGGCCTGATCCAGTACGCGATCCAGGGCATCACCACGCGCCGCTTGCCGCGCACCACGGCGCAGTGGGCGGGGGTGAGCGCCGAGATCGACCGGCGTGACCTGCAGCGCGGCGATTTTGTGTTCTTCAACACCATGGGCGGGCGCTATTCGCACATGGGTATCTATGCGGGCAATGCGCAGTTTGTGCATGCGCCGTCGAGCGGCGGCGTGGTCAAGACGGTGAGCCTGGCCAATCCCTATTTCTCGCGCCGCTTTACCGAGGCCCGCACGGTATTTGACGCTTGAGAATATTCATTGCCTGAATAAAACAAGCGGCCACCACCGCTAAAACAAGGTCTGGGGCGGGCTCAACGCCAGGCGTATGCCCCCCAGGGGTGCGAAGCATCCTGCAGCCAGTGCTGCAACTCCTCGGCGCTGATGCTGCGGCCCAGCGCGTCCGAGCGGCCCTTGGCCACCCATTGGGCGCGGCCCTGGATATAGGCGCTGCCCAGCTCCTGCCAGCTGCCAAAGCAATCGCGGGCGCGCGCGGCATTGAGCTGCAGCAGCTGCCACTGCTGCTCGGCGCTGATCCAGCCCAGCATGGCGGCGGTACGCACAAAAAAGCTGGCGCGCACGCAGGCAAAGGCCATCGCGGCGCGGGCGTCGTCCCCCGCCTGCAGCCGCTCCACATCCAGGCACCACCAGCGCGTGCGCATGCGCTCGGGCAGCTGCTGTCGCACCTTGGCATCGTCCAGGTCGGTGCGCAGGCCAAAGGCATGCAAGGCCATGGGCCGCAGCGATGCCGCCAGGCTGCTGGTGGGCGCGGGCATGGCGCTGTCGGCAAAGCCATCCTTGAGCGCATGGAAGGCCATCGGGTGGGCCAGCGCCAGCGCCCAGTTCTGCTCGGGTGTGAGCCGGTAGTGGCCCAGCGGGCCCGAGGGCGCAGGTGCCTGGCTGCCCCATTGCCGGCGAAAGGCCCGCACGCATTGCCACACCAGCCACAGCCCGATGGCTGCCACCAGGATCTGGATCATCGCTGTGCCTCCGGCTGTATGCCCGGTGGCATGTTGGCGGGCATCTTGCCCGCCTGCGCCAGGCTGTAGGCCAGCGCAGGCGGCAGCTGCTGGCCAGCCAGCAGGCTGCTGTCATGTGCGGCGGCCAGCCATTGCACCAGCGGTGAGGCCTGGGGCACATGGGCCAGCAGCCTGGGCTGGCGCTGCCACAGCTGCAAATGCTCAGCCTCGCTGTGCAAGCTCTCCACCGCATGCCAGCTTGCCTGGGCACCGGTGGTGCGCAGCAGGCGCATGCCCAGCGCATCGTCGGGCGTGTCTTCGCTGGTGTTCAGCTGGTTCAAAAAGGCAATGACATCGGCGCGGTAGCGGTCCACCGGCGGGCGGTTTTGCTTGCCCTTGATCTGGTCGATGCGCAGGCGCCCATCGGGCTGCAGCCAGGCATTGATGGTGATGCGCGGCTGGCCCTGGCCGGTGCGGTAGCTGAAGATGCGCATGCGGCCTTGCTCGCAGCCCTCGGCATAGTGCTCGCCATAGCCGCCGCTGAGCTGGCGGCGGTTGGCAAACTGGCCCAGGCAGTGGCGCATCATCTGGCTCTCGTAGGCCATCTCTTCGCGCAGCACGCCGCTGCCGGGCAACAGCTCGACAAATGCGCCCTGGCTGCCTTGCCAAACCGTCTGCACTGCATGGGGCTGGTGCTGGCGCCAACCGGCCAGTTGCTGGGCCTCGAAAGCCTGGTGCTCCTGCGCCCAGCGCTCCAAGGCCTGCGGGCAGTTGATGCGGGCGAGCTTGCCTTCCAGCGAGGTGCCCTGGCGCGACTGCAAAAACTCCAGCAGCTGGCGCTCCAGCGCCAGCACGCTGTCATGGGCAGGGCTGATCCACCACAGCGCCGAATCGGCCTGCGCTGCCTCGGGGCCGGGTTTGCGCGCCAGCAAGGCCAGCGCCCAGGCCGGTGCGCCAGCGGCATAGCGCTGCTGCAGCGCTTCGGTGGTGGTGATGGCCTGTACGGCCTCGGGCGGCGACTGAAGATTGCCCACCAGGTAGCGGTAGAAATGGTTCTGCAGCCAGGCCGCAATCTCGGGCGTGTCGCCGCGCTCGCGGCTGCGCGCGGCGATGCGGGCCTTGAGCTCGGGCGCGTTGACCACATTGCGCGCCAGGTACACCGTGCTTGAGCGCATGGATGGGCTTACCAGAACTTCCACCAGGGTTTGCCGCCGCCCGCGCCAGGCGCTGCGGTGATCAGCTGGGCATGGAGCTTGTCGATCGTGGCCTGCAGCTTCTCGCGCTCGGCCGCGTCATCGGCAGGCGCGCAGGCCAGCGCCTGCTGGTAGATCTGCAAGGCCTGCTGGTCCGTGCCCGAGGTCTGCATCGCGTCGCCTGCGCGGCGCAGCAGGTAGGGGTTCTGGCGCTGTTCCAGCTCAGGCAGCAGCGCTTGCAGGCGCGGCAGCACCTCGACGCCATGGGTAGCCGAGTAGTAGTCGAGCTGGTTGAGCAGGCTGCGCAGATAGTCATAGCGCTCGCTGCGCTGCTCGTCCTCGTCGAGCTGGCTCCACCACTCGTCCAGGCGCTCCAGCCAGATGCTGTTTTCCACATTGCGGTCTTGCTGGTAGAGCGCGTAGGCCACCTTGGGGAAGTAGTCGCAAGGGCTGTGGCGGCTGTAGCCATGGTCCTGGCTGTAGTGCCACAGCTGCTCGGCCGCGGGGATGAGCTGCGCGTAGTTGTCGCTGTCGATATGGGTGGAGACGATGCCGTTGTAGTGCTCGGCAAAGGGGCTGGTCGCGATGCCCTTGGCATGCAGGGCCAGCGCGCCGTCGTAGTTTTCGTCGTTGTAGCGGTACTTGATGGCCAGGTTGTTGCACAGCATTGAGTAGTCGTGCAGGTTGCCATCCTTGTAGCTGCCCTGGCCGGTGGCAAACCAGTGCTCGAAGCGGGCCTGGCCGGTCTCGTAGTAGTGCTTGATCCAGCGCAGCAGCTCGTCGTAGGGCCAGTCGGCGGGCAGCTCTTCGCCCTCGCCGCCAATGGCTTGCATCAGCGCCTCGTCGTCGTCCAGTTGCACGCCCATCGCATAGCACCAGCTGCCGCTGTCGCAGCGGATATAGGGCGACTGCAGCGCGCTGGCCAGGCCCGCCACGCGGGCGCGGCAGACAAACAAACGGTAGGCCAGCTCGCCATTGGCGTACTGGGGGCGCTCGGCCAGGGTTTCCAGGAGCGGCAAGGCCTGCGCATAGTCCTGCTGCTCGAACAGATGGTTACCCTGCAGCAAGCGCCACATCGGGTGGTTGAGCGACTGCTGCTGCACGATGGCGCTGTAGTGCGCAAAGGCCTGCTCGGCATCCATGTCGGCGGGCAGAAACTCAGCGAGGTCCTCGTCCTGCGCGGCGGCCATCAGGGTCAGCGCCCAGTACGGCGCGCCATCCGATTCGCCCAGATGGGCCAGCGCCTGGCGGCAGGCCGCTTCGCGCGATCCGGGGCGGCTGTGCAAGGTGCTCTCAAAGCACATGTGGGCGGCCTCGGGCAGGCGGGCGGCCTGCACCAGCCAGTCGATCAGCAAGGCGCTGCTGCGGTCGTCGCTGTCGCGCACCAGCGCAAAGCGGCCTTCCTGGCCTTTGCTGATGGCGGCATCGAGCGCGCCTTGCTGGTGCAGGCTGCCAGCGGCCAGGCGCGCGAGCTGGG
>NZ_KE148554.1:3102-40915 GCF_000410635.1 Comamonas sp. B-9 | reverse complement strand
GCCACGGCACCGGCTCCAGCGCCTGCTGCTGGCTCCAGCGACGCCGCAGCACCTGCAGCAGCACCAGCCCCGGCACCTGCGGCCCCACCCAAGCCCAAGCCCGCTCCGGCACCTGCGCCGGTCGAAGAGCCCAGCTTCGTCGATGAGCTGCTGGACAACCCCCTGCTGCCCGCAGCGGGCGGCCTGGCCATCCTCGCGCTGCTCGGCGGCCTGTGGTACCGCAACAAAAAGCGCAACGAAGGCGTCAACGCCGCGACCGACTCGGTGCTCGAGAGCAGCCTGGCCCAGGACTCGTTCTTTGGCGCCAGCGGTGGCCAGCACATCGACACCTCGGTGAGCGCGATGACCACCGGCAACTCCTCGCTGGCCTACACCCCCAGCCAGCTCGATGCCGGCGATGTCGACCCGGTGGCCGAAGCCGATGTCTACCTGGCTTATGGCCGTGACCTGCAGGCCGAGGAAATCCTCAAGGAGGCGCTGCGCACCAGCCCGACGCGCAGCGCACTGCATGCCAAGCTGGCCGAGATCTACGCCAAGCGCAAGGACCGCCTGGCGCTGGAGAGCATCGCCAAGGATGCCCGCCAGCTGACCGGTGGCACCGGCCCCGACTGGCTGCGCATCGCGGCGCTGGGCCAGGAGCTGGACGCGGCCAACCCGATCTACCAGAACAACACCGCTGCTGTGCCTTCTGCGGCGGAGATCGCCACGCCTGCCGCGCTGGCCGCCGCCGCTGCTGCTGCGCGCGCCGAGCCGATTCCTTTCGAGAACACGCTGCCGCCCACGACGATGGCAGCCTCCAGCCCTGCCAGCGCATTCAGCCCCTCCACCGGTCTGGATTTCGCGATGAGCAGCCAGCTGACCGAAACCCCGGATGCCGCCTCTCAGTTCCAGGCACCGGCAGCGCCTGCTGCCCCGGTGGCCGCGCCAGCTGCGCCGGCCGCTGATGCGGGCCTGGCTTTTGAAGCACTGGCGCCTGCTGCTGGCAAGCCTGCGCTGTCGATGGAAGACTTTGACCGCCAGCTGGCCGAAGCGCTGAGCATTCCGTCCGAGCTCTCGCCCAGTGCCAGCCACAGCGCCGCGCAGAGCCTGGAGACCCAACCCGGCTCGCTCGACTTCCAGCTGAGCGACTTCGACAGCCAAAGCACGGCGCAGATGCCCATTGGCGACAAGAGCATGCCGACGATGGACTTCGACATGACCTCGCTGTCGCTGGACCTGCCCAGCACCGGCGAGCCAGACCACACGCATCCAGTCACCCTGGCCGATGACATGGCCGGTCTGGAGATCGATGACAGCGATCCGCTGGCCACCAAGCTGACCCTGGCCCAGGAATTCCTGGCCATCGGCGACAAGGAAGGCGCGCGCTCGCTGGCTGAAGAAGTCATGGCCGAGTCGTCCAGTGCCACGGTCAAGGCCCAGGCCCAGCGCCTGCTGGACCAAAGCCGCTGACCCGCAGCCGCTCTCCCGGCACCAGCCCCGCTCTGCGGGGCTTTTTCATGGCCGGGTGGGCCGGCAGCCTTATGATGGCGCCATGCGAATCGCCCTGGGCATCACCTATAACGGACAGGCCTACCAGGGCTGGCAAAGCCAGCCCAGCGGCAATACTGTCCAAGACCATCTTGAAGCGGCGCTGAGCCGCTTTGCCGCCTCCCCCCTCTCCACCATTTGCGCTGGCCGCACGGATGCCGGTGTGCACGGCCTCATGCAGGTGGTGCATTTCGACGCCCCTGTCGAGCGCACCGAAGCCTCCTGGGTGCGTGGCACCAACACCTTCTTGCCCAAGGACATTGCCGTGCAATGGGCGCGCAGCGTGCCCGATGCCTTCCACAGCCGCGCCTGCGCCACCTCGCGCCGCTATGGCTATGCCTTGCTGCAGTCGCCGGTGCGCCCCAGCGTGGAGCATGGCCGGGTCGGCTGGGTGTTCCAGCCGCTGGATCTGCAGGCCATGGAGCGCGCGGTGCAGTACCTGCTGGGCGAGCATGATTTCTCCTCGTTTCGCGCCGCCGGCTGCCAGGCCAAGTCGCCCGTCAAGACCTTGTATGCGATCAATATTGGCCGCAGCGCGCAGCGCCCCAGTGCCTCGCGCGATGGCGTGCCGTCCTGCTACTGGCGCTTTGATTTCCAGGGCAGCGCCTTCTTGCACCACATGATCCGCAACATCATGGGCTGCCTGGTCGTGATTGGCCAGGGCACCAAGCCGCCAGAATGGATGCAAGAGGTGCTCGACGCGCGCAGCCGCGAGACCGCCGCCCCCACCTTCTCCCCCGATGGCCTGTACTTTCTGGGCCCCCAGTACGATGCGCACTGGGGCCTGCCCAGCGAGGCCATCTCGTTTGACTGGTTTGCCTGAACAAGGAGCTCCATTGACCGCCATGCAAGCAAGCGCGGGCCGCACCCGCATCAAGATCTGTGGCCTGACCCGCGAACAGGATGTGGACGCGGCCGTGGCCGCCGGCGCCGATGCCATCGGCTTTGTGCTCTCCCCCGCCAGCCCCCGGGCCGTGACCGCTGAGCGCGCCGCCGAGCTGGCCCGCTGCCTGCCCGCCTTCGTGACGCCGGTGCTGCTGTTTGTCAACGAGACCCCGGCCCAGGTGATGGCCGCCTGCGCCCGCGTGCCCGGCGCCATCGCCCAGTTCCATGGTGACGAGAGCCCGGAGCAATGCCTGGCGTCGACCGGCGGCGGCGAGCGCAGCTTTTTGCGCGCCGCACGCATACCCCTTGGCGACGCTGCGGTGCAGTTCGACCTCGTAGAATACGCCCATCGATATTCACACGCCAAGGCCATCCTGCTCGACGCCCATGTCGAGGGGTTCGGCGGCGGCGGCAAAGCATTCAATTGGTCACTGCTTCCAACAAACGTAGCCTCTCATCTCGTTTTGTCTGGTGGACTCACGCCTGCAAACGTGACCGATGGCATTGTGCAAGTCAGACCGCGCTGCATCTCGCTCGCGGTGGATGTGAGCTCGGGCGTTGAGATGACCGGTGCCGATGGCAAGACCATCAAGGGCACCAAGGACGCCGAAAAAATCCAACAGTTTGTCGCAGCCGTGCGTGCCGCTGACACACTACTTGCCAAGAATCCCTTCCATGTTTGAATACCAGCAACCCGATACCGCGGGCCATTTCGGCCCCTATGGCGGCAGCTTTGCCAGCGAAACCCTGACCCACGCCCTGGTCGAGCTGCGCGAGGCCTATGACAAGTACCAGAACGATCCGGAGTTCCTGCGCGAATTCCAGTACGAGCTGGCCCACTATGTCGGCCGCCCCTCGCCCGTCTACCACGCTGCGCGCATGTCGCGCGAGATGGGTGGCGCGCAGATCTACCTCAAGCGCGAGGACCTCAACCACACCGGCGCCCACAAGATCAACAATGTGATCGGCCAGGCCATGCTCGCCAAGCGCATGGGCAAGCCGCGCATCATTGCCGAGACCGGCGCCGGCCAGCATGGCGTGGCGACGGCCACGATCTGCGCCCGCTATGGCCTCGAATGCGTGGTCTACATGGGCAGCGAAGATGTGCGCCGCCAAAGCCCGAACGTCTACCGCATGAAGCTCTTGGGCGCCACCGTGGTGCCGGTCGAGTCGGGCAGCAAGACCTTGAAGGACGCGCTCAACGAAGCGATGCGCGACTGGGTTGCCAATGTGGACAACACCTTCTACATCATCGGCACCGTCGCCGGCCCCCACCCCTACCCGATGATGGTGCGCGATTTCCAGAGCGTGATCGGCAATGAGTGCCTGACCCAGATGCCGGCGCTGTTCAAGGAACAGAACATGGCTGCCGAGCAGCCCGATGCGGTGATCGCCTGTGTGGGTGGCGGCAGCAATGCCATGGGCATCTTCTACCCCTATATCCCCTATGAGAACACGCGTCTGATCGGCGTGGAAGCGGCCGGCGAAGGCCTGGACAGCGGTAAGCACTCGGCGTCGCTGCAGCGCGGCTCCTCAGGCGTGCTGCATGGCAACCGCACTTTCATCCTGCAGGACGACAACGGCCAGATCACCGAAACGCATTCGATCAGCGCAGGTCTCGACTACCCCGGCGTGGGCCCCGAGCACGCCTGGTTGCAGGAAATTGGCCGCGCCCAGTATGTCGGCATCACCGACCAGGAGGCGCTCGACGCTTTCCACTACCTCTGCCATACCGAGGGCATCATCCCGGCGCTGGAATCGAGCCACGCCGTGGCCTATGCGATGAAGCTGGCCAAGACCATGCGCGCCGACCAGTCCATCCTCGTGAGCCTGTCGGGCCGGGGCGACAAGGACATTGGCACCGTGGCCGATCTCTCGGGCGTCGACTTTTATGCCCAACCCTCCAGCCGCGGCGTGGCCGTCAAGGGAAGCTACACCAAATGAGCCGTATCGCCGCTACTTTTGACCAGCTGAAGCTGGCCGGCCGCAAGGCCTTGATTCCCTATGTCACTGCCGGCTTTCCGTTTGCCGACATCACGCCTGCGCTGATGCATGGCATGGTCGATGCGGGCGCCAATGTGATCGAGCTGGGCGTGCCCTTCTCGGACCCGATGGCCGATGGCATCGTCATCCAGAAGGCCGGAGAAAAGGCCCTGTCGCTGGGCATTGGCATGAAGCAGGTGCTGGCCATGGTGGCCGAGTTCCGCGTCAAGGACAACAGCACCCCCGTGGTGCTGATGGGCTACGCCAACCCGGTCGAACGCTATGACCAGGTGCACGGCAAGGGCGCCTTTGTGCGCGATGCCGCTGCCGCCGGAGTCGATGGCCTGCTGGTGGTAGACTACCCGCCCGAAGAATGCGAAGCCTTTGCGGCCGATCTGCGTGCGCATGGCATGGACCTCATCTTCCTGCTGGCGCCCACCTCCACGCAAGAGCGCATGCAGCAAGTGGCGCGCGTCGCCAGTGGCTATGTGTACTACGTCTCGCTCAAGGGCGTCACCGGTGCGGGCACGCTCGATACCGGCGCCGTCGAAGCGATCCTGCCGCTGATCCGCCAGCATGTACACATCCCTGTGGGCGTGGGCTTTGGCATTCGCGATGCGCAGACGGCCCAGGCCATCGGCAAGGTGGCCGATGCCGTGGTGATCGGCACCCGCATCATCCAGCTGATCGAAAACCAGCCGCACGAGAAAGTCGTGGCGCTGGTCTCCGATTTTTTGCGTGGCATCCGCAAGGCGCTTGACGCATAATGCGCCTCCTGGGCTGCGCCGTGCGCAGCCCCTTGAGTGCGAGAGCAAAGGAAAACAACCATGTCCTGGCTAGAGAAACTGTTACCCGCCAAGATCCAGCACACCGACCCGGCCGAGCGTCGCCAGATGCCCGAAGGTCTGTGGATCAAGTGCCCTGCATGCGAAGCCGTGCTGTACAAGGCCGACCTGGAGCACAACTTCAATGTCTGCCCCAAGTGCAGCCACCACCACCGCATGTCGGCGCGCGCGCGCCTGAACCAGTTCCTCGACGCCGAAGGCCGCTACGAGATTGGCCAGGAAGTGCTGCCCGTCGATGCGCTGAAGTTCAAGGACAGCCGCAAGTACCCTGAGCGCCTCAAGGAAGCGCTGGAAAACACCGGCGAGACCGATGCACTGGTCGTCATGGGTGGCTCGGTCAAGAGCATCAACCTGGTGGTCGCCTGCTTCGAGTTTGAATTCATGGGCGGCTCGATGGGCTCGGTCGTTGGCGAGCGCTTTGTGCGCGGCGTCGAAACCGCCATCGAGCAAAAGGTGCCGTTTGTGTGCTTTACCGCCACCGGCGGCGCGCGCATGCAAGAGGGCCTGCTTAGCCTGATGCAGATGGCCAAGACCAATGCCGCGCTGACCCGCTTTGCCAAGAAGGGCCTGCCCTACATCAGCGTGCTGACTGATCCGACCATGGGCGGCGTGTCTGCCGGTTTCGCTTTCATGGGCGATATCGTCATGGCCGAACCCAAGGCGCTGATCGGCTTTGCCGGCCCGCGCGTGATCGAGAACACCGTGCGCGTCAAGTTGCCCGAAGGCTTCCAGCGCGCCGAGTTCCTGCAGCAAAAGGGTGGTGTGGACATGATTGTCGACCGCCGCGAGCTGCGCGACCGCATTGCCAGCAGCCTGGCCATGCTGCAGCGCCTGCCGGCTGACGCAGTGGCCTGATCGGCCTCGCTACCCCAGCGGTTCGCTGGGGGCCGCGAATCCTCATAAAAAAAACCGCCCTAGGCGGTTTTTTGCGTCCGGGCTTGGCGCCCCAAGGGTCACATCACACGGCCATCAGCAGCCGGGATTGCAGATGGGCCAGCATGATGGAGATGATCTGCAAGCCCACCAGCAGCACGATGGGCGACAGATCGACCCCGCCAATCAGTGGAATGACCTTGCGCAAGGGGCGCAGCAGCGGCGCGGTGAGCTGGTAGAACACGGCATTCATCACCGCATTGCCCGAAGACAGCCAGGAGAGCACGGCATGCACCAGGGTCACCACCACCATCGTGGAGATGGCGATATTGGCCACGCCAATGGTGGCCACCACCAGCACCGACAACAGCGATGTCAGGCCGCCCGCGACCAGCCACAGCAGCACAAACTGGACCACCTGCACCAGCCAGGCACCCAGAATGCTGGCCCAGTCACCGCCGGGCAGGCCCTTGGTGATCCTGCGCAAGGGCAGCACCATCCAGCTGGTCAGCGCCAGCACCAGCTGCCCCAGCGGGTTGTTGAAGGAGACGCGCTGGTACTGCATGTACCAGCGCAGCAGGCAGGCGCCGGTCAGCAGACCACCTGCGATATTGAGCAGCAGGGACAGGATTTGAAAAAGCATCGGTGTTTCCAGTCGGGAGCCATCCCGAGAATGCGAATTTGCTATTAAAAATGAAGCTGGCAGGCCAATGACAAAGGGCTTGAAGCTCATATTCTAGAGCCGCGCCCCTGGCCGGCGCCAGCAAATCCCCCAGCGCGCCAGGGACGAAAAGCGGCGCAGCAGTCGGACACTACGGCTTTTGCCGGCACAGGGCACGCTAAAAATCTTAAAATGACAGGTTTTGGCCGTTTACCAGCGCAATGCTGGCCTCTTCATGTCTGAAAACCACACCACTCCCGAGACCGCGCCGGTTGCGCACGACGAAAACCAACTGATTGCCGAGCGCCGCGAAAAACTCAAAGCCCTGCGCGAAGCACAGCGCCAAGGCAAAGGTGTGGCCTTCCCCAATGACTTCAAGCCCGCCGACCGCGCAGCCGACCTGATTGCGGCCCATGCCGAGAAGGACGCCGCCGATCTGGACGCTGCCGCGCTGACCGTCAGCGTCGGCGGCCGCATGATGCTCAAGCGCGTGATGGGCAAGGCCAGCTTTGCCACCGTGCAGGATGCCACCGGCCGCATCCAGCTCTATGTCACCCGCGATGCGGTGGGCGAAGAGCTGTACGCCGATTTCAAGAAGTGGGATCTGGGCGACATCATCGGTGCCGAAGGCCAGCTGATGAAGACCAAGACCGGCGAGCTGTCGATCAAGGTGACCCAGATCCGCATGCTCACCAAGAGCTTGCGCCCCATGCCCGACAAGTTCCACGGCATGGCCGATCTGGAGCAGAAGGTGCGCCAGCGCTATGTCGACCTGATGACCGACGAAGACGCCCGCAAGCGCTTTGTGGCCCGCTCCAAGGCGGTCTCCGGCATCCGCGAGTTCATGGTCGAGCACGGCTTCCTCGAAGTCGAAACCCCCATGCTGCACCCCATCCCCGGTGGTGCCAATGCCAAGCCCTTCATCACCCACCACAATGCGCTGGACCAGGAGATGTACCTGCGCATCGCCCCCGAGCTCTACCTCAAGCGCCTGATCGTGGGCGGCTTCGAGCGCGTGTTCGAGATCAACCGCAACTTCCGCAACGAAGGGGTGTCGGTACGCCACAACCCCGAGTTCACGATGATGGAGTTCTACGCAGCCTACTGGAACTACCGCGATCTGATGGACTACACCGAAGCGCTGATCCGCGACGCGGCGATGAAGGCCGTGGGCACCCTGGAGCTGACCTATGGCGGCAAGCCGGTGGACCTCGCCAAGCCTTTCGAGCGCCTGACGATCACCGAAGCCATCGTCAAGTACACCGATGCCGGCGAGAACGTGGGCAACCGCGAATGGCTCACCAATGCCTTGAAGAAGCTGGGCATGAAGGAAGAGAAGGACAAGCTGGCGGGCCGCACCCTGGCCAGCCTGCAGGTGCTGTACTTCGAGGAAGTGGTCGAAGACAAGCTCTGGAACCCCACCTTCATCATGGAGCACCCGACCGAGATCAGCCCGCTGGCCCGCGCCAACGATGACCGCCCCGAAGTGACCGAGCGTTTTGAGCTCTACATCACCGGCCGCGAATTCGGCAACGGCTTCTCGGAGCTGAACGATGCCGAAGACCAGGCCGCGCGCTTCAACGCCCAGGTTGCAGCCAAGGATGGCGGCGATGACGAAGCCATGTACTACGACCACGACTTTGTGCGCGCGCTCGAGTACGGCATGCCGCCCACCGGCGGTTGCGGCATCGGTATCGACCGCTTCATGATGCTGCTGACCGACAGCGCCAGCATCCGCGACATCATCCTGTTCCCCGCGCTGCGCCGGGAGCAATAAGGCGCCCCGCAGGCCCCCGGCCTGCCAGCAGCGCCCAGCGGCACAGGTTCTGCCCAGAGCCTGTGCCGCTTTTTCATGGCCAGCCGCCGCCGATATACTGGCCTGCATGCAGATACCCCGTTACTGGGCGCAAGCGCGCCTGCGCCATGAGACCAGCCCGCGCCATGGCGCCACCGTCCAACGCTGGGGCTGGTCCGACCAGAGCCCCGATGCCGCGCAAGCCCATGCCCAGCAGCGCGCCCAGGCCGCGCTCGACCAGGTGCTCAGCGCCCCGCAGGCGCGCAACCTCGATGCCCGCTTTCAGCGCATGGAGCGGCTGGGGGAATATGGGCTGAACGGCCAGACCCCCATCCGCGAAGAGATTCTGGGCCAGCGCGGCCGGGCGGTGATGACGCGCAACAGCTACGGCGCGCACTGCCTCAACACCCCCGATGTCGCCATTGCCGACATGGACTTCCCGCCGCAGCCAAAGCCCCCCAGCGCGGCACCGCTGCTGATCGCGGCAGTCTTTGCGCTGGCGGCCTGCTTTGTCATCTTTGCGCAGGGCAGCGTGCTGCCCGCCGTGGCGGTGCTGGCAGGCGCCGTGGTCGTGCTCGCGCTGTGGCTCAGGCGTTTGCTGAACCTGCGCCAAAAGCAGGCCGGCAGCGCCGATCCCCGGCAGCTGGCGCTGGAGCGGGTCACCGCCTTCAGCCAGCAGCACCCCGACTGGGGCCTGCGCGTCTACAGCACACCCAAGGGCCTGCGCATCATCGTCACCCATGAGGCCATGGCGCCCACGGACGGCGCGGTGCAGGCGCTGTTCTCTGCGTTGCAGGTCGATCCGATCTACCAGCGCCTGTGCCTGCAGCAGCAGTGCTTTCGCGCCCGCGTCACCGGCAAGCCCTGGCGCATGGGCCTGTCCGGCCCCAGCCCCCAGGTGCGGCGCTGGCCCGTCGCGGCCAACCAGCTGGCAGCACGGGCAGACTGGACGCATGTCTACGACAAGCAAGCGGCGCAGTACAGCGCCTGCCGCTTCGTCGCGCAGCTGGGCCAGGCCCGCATCGCGATGGATATCCAGGCGCTGGTCGATTGGCATGACGAGGCCTGCCGTGCCGAGGAAAGCCAGCTGCCGCTGGCATGAACGCGGCCCCAACGCGGCCCCTCGTCGCCGATAATCGGCGCATCCAACTCCACGGGCTGCCTTGGCGCCCGCTGCGCTCCCCCCGCCTGCCATGAACCGACTCAAACTCCTGATCCCTGACTGGGCCACCGAATGGGTGGACATCATCGTGCCGGCCATGCAGATCAGCCTGATCCTGCTGCTGTCCATCACGCTCAACTATGTCACCCGCAAGCTCATCACCCGCATGGCCCAGCACTACCACTGGCCGCTGGAGCTGGCCGTGCCGATCAAGGGCCTCGTGCGCTGGCTCATCATTGGCGGCACCTGCCTGTTGATTCTGGAGCGCCTGGGGGTCAGCGCCACCGTGCTGTGGACGGCATTCTCCGGCTTTGCGGCCGTCGGCGCCGTGGCCTTCTTCGCCGCCTGGAGCGTGCTGTCCAACTTCTTCTGCGCGGTGCTGATCTTCACCGTGCGACCCTACCGGCTGGGCGACTATATCGAGGTGCTCGACGGCCTGGACAAGCCCGGTGCCAAGGGCCGGGTGGTCGATATCAACATGCTCTACACCACCATCGAGGACTTTGCAGCCGACCGCAGCCAGAGCGTGGTGCTGCAGATCCCCAACACCCATATCTTCCAAAAGGTGGTGCGCCGCTGGACCGACGATCCACCACCGCAGCAGCCGCCTGAGGCCAGCCCGGCAGAGCCAGCGCAGACCCCATCGGTGCCTTAAAGGGCGCTTGCAGCCGCAAATCAGCCACTGTCAGCGCCAGCCTACCGCTACTTACATCTTCGGCCCACGACTGCGCCCTGGCCTCGTGCTTAACATCGAAGCATCACATGACAACAGGAGGTGTTCGATGCTGAAGTGGGCCATTATTTTTGCGGTGATCTCGTTGCTGGCCGGCGTGTTCGGCTTTACCGGTGTTGCCTCGGGCGCAGCGGGTATTGCAAAGATCCTGTTCTTTATCTTTATCGCCATCACGGTGATCTTCCTGGTCATCGCCCTGCTGGGTGTCGGCGCCGTCGCCTGACCTCTGCCTTCACAGCCAGCACTGAAAAATGCCTGCATGCCTGCACGCCTGCCTGGTGCAGGCATTTTTTCGGCCCATCGCAGCCGGCCCAACCGCCAAGGCGGTGCAGCCTAGCGCGCTGCAGAGGCCGGCAGCACCGCATGCTGCGCCGCATCGAGCTGCCAGCGCCCGCCATGGAAGGCCTGTACGCTGTCGCGGTGGGCAACCGACACCAGAGACCCTCCGCGCTCACGCACCATTTGCAGCAGCTGCGCATAGACCTCGGCTTCGGTCGCCTGGTCCAGCGCGCTGGTGGCCTCGTCGGCAAACACCCAGGCGGGGCGTTTGAGCAGGACCCGCGCAATCGCCAGGCGCTGCTGCTCGCCCCCGGAGAGCACGGCGTTCCAAGCAGCAACCTCATCGAGCCGCTCCATGAGCGGCGCCAACTGCGCTGCACGCAAGGCTGCCTGCAGCTGGCCATCGCCATAGTCACTCGCGGGCTGCGGGTAGGCCAAGGCCTGGCGCAGGCTGCCATCAGGAAAATAAGGGCGCTGCGCGATGAACATGCTGTCCTGCGGCCGCAGCACCCGGCCGCGCGCAAAGGGCCAGATACCGGCCAGGCTGCGCAGCAAGGTCGACTTGCCACTGCCCGAGCGCCCGCTGATCAGCACATCCTGGCCAGCGGCCAGCTGCAGGGCCGCATCGTCGATGACCACCCGGCCCCCCGGCAGCGCCACCTGCAGGCCCTGGGTTTGCAGATGGTCGGCCGCTTCCAGCGACGGGCCCTGGGCTTGGGCCTGGGCGCGCAGACCGGCCTCAAAGCTCGCCAGACGCCGCGTGGTGGCCCGCCAGGCCGCTATATCACTGTAGTTGTTGACGATCCAGCTGAGCGAATCCTGCACCTGGTTGAAGGCCGAGGCAATCTGCATCAGCTGGCCCAGCTGGATGGCGCCGCTGAAAAAACGCGGCGCCGCAATGATGAAGGGAAACACCACGGCGGCCTGGCCAAAGAAATTGGTGAACCAGGCGAGCTTTTTTTGCTGGCGGATCAGCAGCAGGTAGTTGCCCAGCACATCGGCAAAGCGCAGGCGCAGCTGCGCGCCTTCCACCCGCTCGCCGCCGTCCATCGCAATCGCCTCGGCATGCTCGCGCACCCGGACCATGTGGTGGCGGTAGTCGGCCTCCATGCGCTGCTGCGTGATATTGAGGCCCACCTGGGGCTTGCCCAGCCACAGCGATATGGCGCTGCCCACGAGGCAATACACAACGGCCATCCAGACCATAAAGCCAGGAATATGCAGGCTGCCGCCGCCCAGCATGGCAGGCAGGCTGAGATCCATCGCCGCGCTCAGCCCCCAGAGGATGCCGACAAAGCTGACAAAGGTGACCAGGGCGTTCAAGAGCCCCATGCTGAGCGCCACGGTGTAGCTGCTGAACAGGTTGATGTCTTCCTGGATGCGCTGGTCGGGGTTGTCCGGCATCTGCTCGCTGCCGCTGTAGCGGCCCAGCTCCATGCGGTAGAAGGCCTTGTGGGCCAGCCAGCGGCCTTGCAGGTGCTCGGTGAGCCAGCGCCGCCAGTGCCACTGCAGCAGCTGGGTGAGGTAGAACTTGTAGACCGCAATGACGATGTAGACCAGCGCCAGCCACAAAAAGCGCCAGAGCTGGTGCCAGAACACATCGGCCTGCTTGTTTTGCAGCGCGTCGTAGAACACCCGGTTCCAGCTGTTGATCTGCACCAGCATGAACACCGCTGCCAGGTTGAGCGCCACGATGGCGGCCAGCAGGCCCCAAGCGCGGAGCTTGTCCTCGGAGACAAAATAGGGCCGCGTCAGCGCCAGGGCCTCGCGGCCAGCCAGCGCCACGCGGCGCAAGGGGTTGTGAAGGGGCATATGCTCTCAGCCATCTAGGGGATAAGAGCAATCTAGACGACGGGGCTGAGGCGAGGCTTAAACCGCCGCCGCAGCCAGCCACGCGGGAGCTCAGCCGAGCAGGTCCAGCGCGTCCTGGTAGGCGGGCTGGCGCATCAGCTCATCCCAGGGCTGGGGCACGGTCTCGGGCAGCAGCGCCAGGCGGCGCGATTCCGAATCCTCGTCGGGCTGCCAGCGACCGCTGCGCAGCGCGTCGTCCATGCCGTCCAGCAGCTCATCCACATGGGCGCCCAGGCCCAGGCTCTGGTTGCACAGCAGCACCATGTCGCAGCCGGCAGACAAGGCCGCCAGCGCCGCCTCGGTGTAGCTGATCAAGCTGCCATTGATGCGGCGCGCGCCCTCCATGCTCAGGTCGTCGCTGAAGATCGCACCGTCATAGCGCAGGCGCGTACGCAGCACATCCTTGAGCCATTTCTCGCTAAAGCCAGCCGGGCGCTTGTCCACCTTGGGGTAGATGACATGGGCGGGCATCACGGCCGTCAGCACGCTGCTGAGCCAGGGGTAAGGCGCGGCATCCTCGGCCAGGATGGCGCTCAGGCTGCGCCTATCGACGGGAATATCCACATGCGAGTCGGCTTTGACAAAACCGTGACCAGGAAAATGCTTGCCGCAGTTGCCCATGCCCGCCTGCAGCAGGCCATGCATGAGGCTCTTGGCCAGCATCGCCACCACGCGCGGGTCGCGGTGAAAGCTGCGGTCACCGATGACCGAGCTTTCGCCATAGTCCAGATCGAGCACCGGGGTAAAGCTGAAATCCACCGCGCAGGCGCGCAGCTCGGCACCCAGCACATAGCCCGCTGCGGTAGCGGCATTCATCGCCCGCATCGCGCCGCTGCCCGGGCGGTGTTGGCGGCCCTGGCCGTCGTCCATCCACATCTGGCCAAAATGCCGCATCGATGGCAGGTGCGTGAAGCCATCGGTACGGAAGCGCTGCACGCGCCCGCCCTCGTGGTCCACACAAATGAGCAAATCCGGCTTGATGGCCTTGATCTGCGCGCACAGCTGCACCAGCGCCGAGCGGCTCTCCCAGTTGCGGGCAAACAGGATGATGCCGCCCACCAGCGGGTGGGCCAGGCGGGCGCGGTCGGCATCGGTCAGGGCCTTGCCGGCGATATCAATGATCAGAGGAGCGTGCATGGGAGGGATGCGGACAATTCAAAAACGGGCCCTGGCAGGGCCCGGGGGAGCGGGAATCAGAGCTTTTCGACGACGCAAAAGCTCGCGGCATAGTCGACCTCGTCGGTCACGGTGATATGGGCCGTCAGCCCTTGCGCCTCAAACCAGGTGGCCAGCTCGCCATGCAGCCGGATGCCCGGCTTGCCGCTGGGCAGATTGATGACCTCGCAATTGCGCCAGGTCATCGGCATGCGCATGCCCAGGCCCACGGCCTTGCTGAAGGCCTCCTTGGCCGAAAAGCGCGTGGCCATGTAGCGCACGCCCCGGTCAGGCCAGCGCTCGCTGCGGCGGCGCCAGACGGCCAGCTCGCCCTCGGCCAGCACCTTGTGGGCAAAGCGCTCGCCCTGGCGCTCCAACGTAGCGCGGATGCGGCGGATATCGCAGATGTCGGTGCCAATACCGTAGATCATGCTGTCACAGACCTGGGCCTGCCGTTACAGCAGCACGCCATCGGCGCGGGCATCGAGCGAGCGGCGGTAGGCACGCACGGCTTCGGCGTAGCCCATCTCCAGCGCATCGGTGACAAAGGCGTGGCCGATCGACACTTCCAGCACCTGGGGCACATGGGTCACAAAGGGAGTGAGGTTGCGCAGGCTCAGGTCATGGCCGGCATTGACGCCCAGGCCCACGGCCTGCGCCGCCTTGGCAGCGGCCACATAGCGCGCCAGCTGCACACTTTGCTCGGGCGTGCCAAAGGCGGCCGCATAGGGCTCGGTGTAGAGCTCGACGCGGTCGGCGCCCACCGCCTTGGCAGCGGCCATCTGCTCGGGGATCGGGTCCATGAACAGGCTCACGCGCACGCCCAGTGCCTTGCACTCGTCCACCAGCGGCTTGAGGCGCTCGGCGTCTTGCGGAAAGTTCCAGCCATGGTCGCTGGTGAACTGGTCCTCGCCATCGGGCACAAAGGTGGCCTGGTGCGGACGGTACTGGCGCACATAGGTCATCAGATTCTGGAAAGGATTGCCTTCGATGTTGTACTCACGCTTGACCGGCCAGGTGGCGATCACATCGGCCAGCCGCTCCACATCGCCCGGGCGGATATGGCGCTCGTCCGGCCGCGGGTGCACGGTGATCCCCTGCGCGCCCGCTTCCAGGCACAGACGTGCCGCGCGCGTCACGCTCGGGATATCCAGGTGGCGGGTGTTACGCACCAGTGCCACCTTGTTGAGGTTGATAGACAGGGCAGTTTTCACGGGGGTAGTCATAGTGATTGGATATCCATCATCAACTGGCGCGTACGCAATACCGGCTGACCACAATGGTGTTGCAGCAGCGTACGCAACTGAACTTTTAACTCTGCGGCGCACAACACGCAAGCCCTGAGCACCGCAGGATAGGGGTTTGCAGCGGACAGCGCTTGCTCCAAGTCCTCCCATTGTGCACCGCTGAGCCCCGCCCTGTCCTGCCCATGGGCCTCGCGCAGGCCGGCATCGGGCACCAGCACATAGCGCGTGGCGGGCTGGAGCGGCTGCAGCGACAGCGTTTGCGCCGCCAGCGATGGCAGCAGTCCCAGCTCGCGCAGCAGCAGCAGCTCAAAGGCGCGCAGCACGGGCTCGAGCACCTCGCCATGGTCGGTGGCCAGCACCCGCACCACACCGGCATAGATGTCGAACAGGTTGGCAAACGGGTCTTCGCGCGCCAGCAGCCGCATCAGCAGCTCATTGAGGTACAGGCCCGAGAGCAGGCCCGCGCCCACCGGCATCGTGTGGCCGCCGACCCACTCGGCGCTTTTGAGCGTGTGGATGTCCGAGGCCCCCTCGCCCGCAATGCCCCAGGACAGGCGCAGCGGCTGCAAGGCCAGCAGCACCGGCCTAAAGTTGGAGGTGGGTTTTTTAACGCCCTTGGCGACCAGGGCCACGCGTCCCCGGTGCCGGGTAAAGCATTCCAGCACCAGGCTGGATTCGCTCCAGTCGTACCGGTGCAGGATATAGGCCGGTTCCTCGTTGACGCGCTTGACAGCCATGGCTCAGGGGGTGCAGTACGTGACCCCGTTGGGGCCACAGAAGAGGTCAGGTACCAGGCGCTGGGCGCCAACCGGGCACAGCAGGCGGTGCGCCGGTGTTGCGCCCCTTGGCGCTTATTCGTAGCCGAAGGACTTGACCCGGGCCTCGTCATCGGCCCAGCCGGACTTGACCTTGACCCAGACTTCCAGGAACACCTTGGCGTTAAGCAGCTTTTCCAGCTCCTGGCGTGCCTCGGTGCTGATGCGCTTGAGCTTTTCGCCCTTTTCGCCAATCACCATGGCCTTGTGGCCATCGCGCTCGACAACAATGGTCGCTGCAATGCGCATGAAGCGGCCATGCGTCTTGCTGGGCTCCTCGTCGAACTTGTCAATAACCACCGTCGAGGTATAGGGCAGCTCATCGCCGGTAAAACGGAAAAGCTTTTCGCGCACGGTCTCGGACGCGAGAAACTTCTCGCTGCGGTCGGTCAGCTCTTCCGGTCCGTAGAACCAGGCCTGCTCGGGCAGGTACTTTTCGCAGATGCCGAACAGGCGCTCGATATCGCCCTTGTTCTTGGCCGACATCGGCACGAACTCGGCAAAGGGATGGCGCTCCTGCATGTCGCGCAGCCAGGGCGCAATCTCATGGCGGCGGTGCACGGTGTCGAGCTTGTTGGCAATCAGCAAGGTGGGAATGCCGGGCTTGAACAGCGACAGCACCTTGGCGTCGGCCAAGGTGAAACTGCCCGCTTCCACCACAAACAGGATCAGGTCGACATCGCCGATGGCGCCCATCACCGTCTTGTTGAGCGACTTGTTCAAGGCGCGCGAGTGGCGGGTCTGAAAGCCCGGCGTATCGACAAACACAAACTGGGTGTTGTCCTTCGTGCGGATACCGGTGATGCGGTGGCGCGTGGTCTGCGCCTTGCGCGAGGTGATCGAGATCTTCTGGCCAACCAGCGCATTCATCAACGTGGACTTGCCCACATTGGGCTTGCCGACGATGGCAATCAGGCCGCAGCGCTGCGGGCCGGTAGGTGCTGCGGGTGCGGCGGGCGCCTCGGTCTGGCCGGCATCGGGGGCGCTGACGCGGGCCACGGTGGCTCCTGGCTTGGCGGCCGCGAGCATCGCGTCCAGGTCAGAGAGGGTCTGGCCCGAAGGCAACAGCTCTGCAGGGTCTTGGCCAGCAGCGCTTGGAGATGGGGTTTTTTTCGAGGTCATAAAAAGCTTAGCGATGCTGGGTCTGCAGTTGTTGCAACATGATGGCGGCTGCCGCCTGCTCGGCCGCACGGCGCGATGCGCCAGCGCCTTCGCTGCGGGCCTGGAAGGCCGGCACCACACAGTCGACATGGAAGGTCTGCGCATGCGCAGCCCCGGTTGTGCCGGTCACCACGTACTCCGGCACCGATTTCTTGCGTGCCTGCAGCCACTCCTGCAGCGCCGTCTTGGCATCCTTGGATGCGGCGGGCATGTGCTGCGAGATTTCGACACGCTCATAGAGATGATGCACGATCGCCTCGGCCTGCGTGTAGCCGGCATCCAAGTAAACCGCTCCAATAATCGCCTCGACCGCATCGGCGAGGATCGAGGGGCGCTCACGCCCGCCCGATTTGGACTCGCCTTCGCCCAGGCGCAGCACCTTGGCCAGCTGCAGGCGCAGCGCAATCTGGTGCAAGGTGTCTTGCTTGACCAGGTTGGCGCGCATGCGCGAGAGCTCGCCCTCCGGGGTGCCCTTGAGCTTCTGGAACAGCATCGTCGATACCGCCAGGCCCAGCACCGAGTCGCCCAGAAACTCCAGGCGCTCATTGTGATCCGCACAAAAACTACGGTGCGTTACCGCTCGCTGCAGCAACGCACCGTTCGCAAAAGAATACTGCAGGCGTTCCTGCAATCGACTGAGTTCTGATTCCACCTACTTCACACTATCGTTAAAACGGAAGACCAGAAAGGCTGGCCCGTACAAGGGGATGTCCCGCTCGTAGCTGTAGGACACCACAATCTTGCCGTCCGTGTCTTTGGTCACTTCCAAATCCTTGGCATTGACCGAGGTCATGTCATCAATCGCCTGCGAGCGCTCATAGATGGCGCGCACTTCCTGCACCGTCGTGCCCTGGCGGGCCGCCTTGACGGCGGCCTTCTTGATGTTCATGTTCTCGATCACGATCGGGACTGCCTTGCTGCCCACAATGGCCAGGGCCACGATGATGAAACCCCAGAGCACCACACCGATGAACGACATGCCGCGCTGGCGCTGCCGGGGTGCTTGTTTCATAGCCTGCATAGTCAATCCCTCTTAGAAAACTTTTTTAGTTAAACGGTCCGATACGCTTGATGTTACCGAAATTCATCCAGACAAAGAAGGCCCGGCCGACAATATTGGCATCCGGCACAAAGCCCCAGTAACGGGAATCCAACGAGTTGTCGCGGTTGTCGCCCATCATGAAGTAATGGCCTTCGGGCACCTTGCAGGTCACGCCCTCGACGCTGTAGCGGCAGTTGTCCTTGTACTTGAAGTCCGTCACGCCCTGCACGAAGTTGGGCACGTCCGGGTTGATGATGGAGCGGTGTGGCTTGTCGCCCAGCTGCTCTTCAATCTGCTTGAAGTAGCGCATCGCATCCTGCTCGAAGTAATCGGGCTGGTTGGTCGTCGGCACCGCCTTGCCATTGATGGTCAGGCGCTTGTTGATGTAGGCCACCTCATCTCCGGGCACACCCACCACACGCTTGATGTAGTCCATGCTCGGCTGCGGCGGGTAGCGGAACACCATCACATCGCCGCGCTTGGGCGCCGTGCCTTCGGTGATCTTCTTGTTGATCACCGGCAGGCGCACCCCATAGGTGAACTTGTTGACCAGGATCAGGTCGCCCACCTGCAAGGTGGGAATCATCGAGCCCGAAGGAATCTTGAAGGGCTCGAACAGGAAGGAGCGCAGGATGAAGACCACGGCGATCACCGGGAAGAGGCCCGCGGTCCAGTCCAGCCACCAGGGCTGCATCAGGAGACGCGTCTTGCCCTCTTGCACATCGTCGCCGTCGACCTTGGTGATGCCCTGGGCATCGAGCTGCCGGCGGCGCTCTGCCGCCGAGGCCTCGAGCTGGGCAGCGGCCGCCTGGCGCCGGGGGAAGAAGTAAAAGCGCTCTGCCAGCCAGTAGGCGCCGGTGATCACCGTGGCCAAAAACAGCAGCAGTGCAAAATTGCCTTCAATGGCGCCGCTGTACCAGGCGCCCATATAGGCCACAAAAGCGGCCAGAATCAGTGTTGTCAGGAGTTGCATAGCGTTGTTCTTGGCTTCTTCTCTTCTTAATCGTCCACTTGCAAAATCGCCAGGAACGCCTCTTGGGGCACTTCCACCGAGCCGATCTGCTTCATGCGCTTCTTGCCGGCCTTCTGCTTTTCGAGCAGCTTGCGCTTACGCGTGATGTCGCCACCATAGCACTTGGCCAGCACGTTCTTGCGCATGGCCTTGACCGTTTCGCGGGCGATGATGTTGGCACCAATCGCCGCCTGGATCGCCACATCGAACATCTGGCGGCTGATGATTTCGCGCATCTTGGCTACCACCGCACGGCCACGGTAGACCGACTGCGAGCGGTGCACGATGATGGACAGCGCGTCCACCTTCTCGCCGTTGAGCAGAATGTCGACCTTGACCACGTCGGAGGCCCGGTATTCCTTGAACTCGTAGTCCATCGAGGCGTAGCCACGCGAGACCGATTTGAGCTTGTCAAAGAAGTCCAGCACGATCTCGCCCAGCGGCATCTCATAGGTCAGCATCACCTGGCGGCCGTGGTAGGCCATGTCCATCTGCACACCGCGCTTCTGGTTGGCCAGGGTCATCACCGGGCCGACATAGTCCTGGGGCATATAGAGGTGCACGGTCACGATCGGTTCGCGCACCTCTTCGAGACGGCCGGCATCGGGCATCTTCGAGGGATTTTCCACATCGACGAGTTCGCCATCGGCCTTGAGCACCTGGTAGACCACGCTGGGCGCGGTGGTGATCAGGTCCTGGTCGAACTCGCGCTCCAGGCGCTCCTGCACGATTTCCATGTGCAGCAGGCCCAGGAAGCCGCAGCGAAAGCCAAAGCCCAGCGCCTGCGAGACTTCGGGCTCGTAGTGCAGCGCCGCATCATTGAGCTGGAGTTTTTCCAGCGCATCGCGCAGCTGGTCGTATTCGGAGGCTTCGGTCGGGTACAGGCCGGCAAACACCTGGGATTTGACTTCCTTGAAGCCCGGCAGCGGCGCGCTGGCCGGGCCGAGGTTGTTGGGCAGCTTCTTTTCCAGGGTGATGGTGTCGCCCACCTTGGCGGCCTTCAACTCCTTGATGCCGGCAATGATGTAGCCCACCTCGCCGGCCCTGAGCACATCGCGCGACTCGTTGGCGGGCGTGAACACGCCCAGGCTGTTGGCTTCGTAGGCCGCGCCGGTAGCCATCATCTTGAAGCGCTCGTTCTTCTTGAGCTGGCCATCAACCACGCGCACCAGCATCACGACGCCTACATAGGGGTCAAACCAGCTATCCACGATCATCGCGCGCAGGGGCGCCTCGGGCTCGCCCTTGGGTGGCGGCACCTTGGCCACCACGGCTTCCAGAATTTCTTCAATGCCCATGCCGGTCTTGGCCGAGCAGGGAATCGCATCGCTCGCATCAATGCCGATCACATCCTCGATCTCGGCCTTGGCATTGTCCGGGTCGGCATTGGGCAGATCCATCTTGTTGAGCACCGCGAACACTTCCACGCCCAGGTCCAGCGCGGTGTAGCAGTTGGCCACCGTCTGGGCTTCGACGCCTTGGGAGGCATCGACCACCAGCAGCGCGCCTTCGCAGGCCGACAGCGAGCGCGAGACTTCATAGGAGAAGTCCACGTGGCCGGGGGTGTCGATCAGGTTGAGGTTGTAGACCTTGCCGTCCTTGGCCTTGTACTGCAAGGCCGCCGTCTGCGCCTTGATCGTGATGCCACGCTCTTTCTCGATGTCCATCGAGTCCAGCACCTGTGCCTCCATGTCGCGCTCGGCCAGGCCTCCGCAATACTGGATCAGGCGGTCCGCCAAGGTCGACTTGCCATGGTCAATATGGGCAATGATGGAAAAATTACGAATGTGCTGCATTAACAAACAACGGAAAAAGGCCTGGAATCTGGCGCGCACGCCAAAGGGGCTGGAGATTCCAGCCAAAACACGCATTGTAGGCAAAAAGCAATGCACCCCGGCGGGGATGGCTCGATCCCGCCGGGGTGCCACTCGATAAGGCCTGTCAAGCCTTCATCAGTGCCACTGCATCTCGCCCTTGGCCACCTTGGCGCTCAGCGCCAGGCCTTCGAGGCCACCCAGGTTGGGGAAGCGCTGCTTCATCGCCGCTTCCAGCGCCGCGCCGTCCTTGGCCTTGGCCGCTTCTTCGTCAAAGGCGCGGATGTAGTCGGCGGTAAAGTCCACAGCCGCCGTGCCAGCGGGCATCGCGCCGGCAAAGTGGCCGGGGATCACGACCTCCGGGTTCAATGCCTTGATGCGCGCCAGCATCGCCAGCCAGTCGCTGTGCGACTGCGGCGTCTGGGTATCGGCCATCCAGACATGCTCACCGGCCAGCACCGGGATGCCACCGGCCACCGTCTTGATCGACGGAATCCAGACCACGGTACGGTCGGGTGTCGGGCCATCGAGGCCGATCAGCTGCAAGGCCTGGCCATCGACCTGCAGGCTGTCGCCTTGCAGCGGCTGGGGCACCACCAGTTGCTTGGGTGCGTTCTCGCCCAGCTGCGGCCCCCAGACCTTGAGCTTGGCATCCTTGGTGGCTTCGATATGGGCAATGGTCTGCGGTGTGGCCACCATCTTGGCCTCGGGGAACGCGGCCTGCAGGGTGTCCAGACCAAAGTAGAAGTCCGGGTCACCATGGCTGATATAGATGGTCGTCAGGCGCTTGCCGGTGGCCTTGATCTTGTCGGCCAGCTTGCGCGCCTGCTCGGCTGAGAACTGCGCATCGATCAGCAGCACCTCGCTCTTGCCCTGCACCAGCACCGAGGACACGGCAAAGATCGCCTGCTCGCCCGGGTTGAAGACCTCGGTGCGCAGGGCAGCTTGCTGGGTGTCGGCCGGCGCGGGGGCTGCCGGCGCACTGGCGGCTGGCGCAGCAGGCGCCGATGCCGTGCTGCTGCGCTCACAGCCGGCCAACAGGGCAGCGGCCAATGCGCAGGCCGACAGGGTGTAGTAGCGTTGTTTCATGGTCATGTTTGCTTTCAAAAGAGGTTCAAAGAAAGGGGGCACAGGCGAGGCTGCACCCCAGGGATTCAGACATCGGCAGCGATGCGCTCTGCAATAGCTTGCGCAATCGCCGCCTGCAGTTTTTCCAGCTCCAGGGCCAGACTCTCGCGCTGGCGAAAGCGCTTGCCGGCGCGCTCATACCAGTTCTCGGCGTCTTCCAGATCGCCTTCCTGCAAATGCACGATGCCGTGCAGCCAGGCGGCCAACAGGCCCGGGTAGCGCTGCACGCCATCGTGGGCGGCACGCCAGTGGCCCGCTTGCAGCTGGGCCGCCAGCACTTGCAGCTCGCGCAGCTCGTCGGCGCTGTGCATGGCCGTCATGGCTGCATCGCTTGCAGCATGGCGGCGCTGTCCACCACCTGCTCCATGCGGATGATCTGGCCATCGCGCAGCTGGTAGAGGTGCGAAAAGCTCGCCTCCATCGCTTTGCCACTGGCGCGGTGGGTGCCGCTGTAGCGGCCAAAGGCGGCCACCCGGTCGCCATCGGCCAGGTAGGTATGCACCTGAACGCCGAACACCGCCCAGTCGCTGCCAATCCTTGCAAAGACACCCTCCACGATCTGCGCGGTGCCCACATACTGGCCCGCATAGGGCGAGCCTGCTGCCTCGATCCACAGCACCTCGGGGGCGAGCGCGGCCATCAGATGGCGGGCGTTGTCCTCGGGGCTGCCTTCATAGGTGGCGGCAATGGTGTCCAGGTTGCTGGTGGTCATACAGAGTCTCCGTACAGGCTCAGGCGGCCAGCCATTGCGCCACAAAGGCTTCGGGCTTGGAAAAAGCGGTGCTTGCGTTGAGCAGCTGGCGCTGGCCATCGCGCTCCAGCACAAAGCTGGGCACGCCTTGGGCGTCCAGCTCGCGCATCAGCTGCCGCGCCTGGGCCATGCGGGCATTGTTGGCCTCCAGCAAAGCGGCATCGGGCTGCGCCAACCGGGCAGCCGCACCATGCAGGCCCAGGCCGCGCAGCAACTCCAGCAACACCGGGATGGCCGTGTTGTCCAGCCCATCGACATAGCGCGCATGCTGTATCGCCTTGAGCGCTTCGGCCTCGCGCTGTGGCGCGGTCAGGTGCACGGCGGTCAGCGCAACGGTGGCCGGGCCGCTGTCAAACATCTGCTGGGGCTTGTCCAGCACCTCGCTACGGTAGCGCTGGCTAAAAGGCTGGCCGGTCAGGCGCTCGATACGCTGGTCATTGCTCCAGGCATAGGCCACAAAAGCCTCATCCATGGGGCGGGCCCCCTCGCCCGAGAAAAGGCCGCTGGGCAGCAGCTGCAGCTGCTCGCCAGCTCGCTGCACCAGGCTTTCCAGCAGCGGGCCCGCGCCATAGCACCAGCCGCACAGGGGGTCAAAAATGTAGTACAGGCGTTTCATATCTATTCCATATCAAAGGCAATGCCGCCATAGTAGGCGCTTTGAATTGACAAATAAATAGATATCAAATAGATAATCCGTATGCAAAAAGCAAACAATGTCGACGAGGCCAGCCTTGGCCACTTCTCCAACCTCAAGCGCCTGGCCTATTTCAGTGCGGTGGTCGAGACCGGCAGCTTTACCGCCGCCGCCAAGCGCCTGGGCATCACCAAGGCCGTGGTCAGCCAGCAGGTGGCGCGGCTGGAGGCCGACTTCCGCACCAGTCTGCTCACCCGCAGCACGCGCAAGGTGGCCCCCACCGATGCGGGCCAGGCCTTCTACCAGCGCTGCGCACTGATCCTCAAGGAAGCGGCAGACGCGTTTGACGAGCTAGCCCAGAGCGCCGAGGCACCCTCGGGCACCTTGCGGCTGACCGCTCCGCTCGACTACGGCATCGCCGCCATCGTGCCGGCAATTACCGCGTTCTGCCGCCGCTACCCGCAGTGCAAGGTCGACGCTTCGCTCAGCGACCAGTCGCTGGATTTGATGGACGGCCAGGTGGAGCTGGCCATCCGCGTGGGCTGGCTCACTGAGCTGCATCTGCAGGCACGCCAGATCGGCAGCTTTCGCCAGCTGCTGGTGGCCGCACCCGCCTGGCGCAGCCAGCTGTCCGGCATCCTGGAGCCCCAGCAGTTGAGCGCCCTGCCCTTTGTCGCCAACACCGCGCTGCGCGAACCGCTGCACTGGAGCTTTTCGCGCAATCCGCTGGAGCGCCAGAATGTCAATATGCCCTCGGTGCTGTCGCTCAACGCCACCATGGCCGTGCGCGAGGCCGTACGCCACGGCGCAGGCCTGTCGGTGCTGCCCGACTATGCCGTCGCCGACGACCTGCACAGCGGCCGGCTGCTGCAGGTGCTGCCCGACTGGAAGCTGCCCTCGGGTGGCATCCATGCGGTGTTTCCAGCCGCCCGCTTTCGCCCGGTGAAGGTGCGCGCCTTTGTCGAGCTGCTGCAGGAGCAGCTCGCTGCCAGCGCAGATCCCCAATGAGGATCTGCGCAAGCCAGGCCAGGCCAGGCCTCTAAAATACAGCTGGTCTATACGCAGGAGAGCATGATTTGACCGCCGCCCGACTCCAGGAAGCCGCCCTGGCCCGCTTTGCCCAACAAGGCTTCGATGGCAGCTCGCTGGCCGAGATCGCTGGCGATGTCGGCATCAAAAAGCCCTCTATCTATGCGCACTTTCGCAACAAGGACGAGCTCTACCTGAGCCTGATCCCGTTGATGGTCGAGGCCGAGCTGGACTTTGCGCGCAGCGTCTTTGGCAGCAGCAAGCCGGTCAAAAAGCGCATCTACAGCTACCTGCAAAGCATCCATACGCGCTACGAAGCCTCCTTCCGTGTCCAGTTCTGGATGCGCGCGCTCTACACGCCGCCGGGCCACTTGCACGACCAGGTCATGGCGCAGATGCATGTCTTCATGGACGAGCTCGAAGCCATCATCCATTCAGCGATTGCGCCCTCCGATCTCCTGCCCAATGCGCAAGGCTTGAGCAGCGCCGTGCTGGTCAAGACCTGCATGGCACTGATCGACAGCCTGCAGGTCGAGCTGACCTATGGCGGTGCCAAGAAGTTCAAGCAGCGGCTGCAAGCCCTGTGGGCGGTGTTTGAAGCGGCCACTGGCGAGCGCTAGCCCCGCGCCGCGGCAGTACGGCCGGCATTGAAAGGCCGCACTGCCCAGCCGCAGCACAGCAGCGCCAGCGCCCCGCAGAGCACCAAGGTCAGCGGCAAGGGCAGCAGGCCCGGGGTCACCAGGCTCAGCGCCAGACCCACACAGGCGCTCAGCAAGTACTGCAGGCTTCCCATCAAGGCAGAGGCCACGCCCGCCTGACCGCCCGCCTGCGCCATGGTCAGCGCCGTGAGGTTGCCAAATACCAGCCCCAGCGACCAGATGGCCAGCGCCAACAACTCGGCATACAGCCACAGCGGCGCGGCCCCCGACAGGCTGCATGCCACCAGTACCAGGCCCATGGCGGTATGCCAGGCCAAGCCCAGCACCAAAATCCGCTGCTCGGACCAGCGCCGCTGCAGCCACATGCCCAGCTGCCCGGCCAGCATGAGGCCCACCGCATTCGATGCAAAGAAGTAGCTGAAGTAGGTGGGCGTCCAGCCAAAGTGCTCTATCAGCACAAAGGGCGATGCGCTGATATAGACAAACAAGGAGCCCAGCACAAACCCACCGGCCAGCGCATAGGCCAGAAAAGGCCGGTTGCAGCACTGGCGCCAGTAAGCCCGAAAGATGGCGCTCAGCTGCAGCGGCGCGCGCCGCTCCGGCGCCAGTGTTTCAGCGATTGCACGCCAGCCCCATGCGGTGCCCAGCGCCGCAATCAGCGCCAGCACCCAGAAGATCGAGCGCCAACCAGCATGGACCAGCAAAAAGCTGCCGATCACCGGCGCCAGAATCGGCGCAACCATCATCACCTGCATCAGCACCGAAAACACTCGCGCCGACTCCTGCACCGTATAGACATCGGAGACGATGGCGCGCGGCGCCACCAGGCCGGCTGCCGCCCCCAGAGCCTGCAAAAACCGCGCAAACAACAGCCACTCCAGGCTGCCCGCCATCGCGGCCATGGCCGAGCCCGCCACAAACACCAGCAAGCCGATGAGCAGCGGCATGCGCCTGCCAAAGCGATCGAGCAAAGGGCCATAGAGTGCCTGGCCCAAGGCCAGCCCGACCAGAAACACCGACAGCGTCTGCTGCACCTGCCCGGGCGATACCGCCAACTGCTGGGCGACCACCGGGAACGCGGGCAGATACATGTCGATGGCCATCGCATCCAGGGCGGTGATCATCGCCAACAGAAAAATAAATGACCCGCCAAAGGACCGTTTGTCCGCAGCACCCCCCATACACACCTCTTCAACAACCTAACGATAGGTAGGAAATTTTAGTGATGCTGAAAGGCCGTACAGAATATGCTGACAAATGCCCCTGCTGCGGCCCTTGCTGCGCCCATTTCTTCAGCCCATGCCTCCCCAGGCGGCGCAAGGGCTCCGGCTCCTGCTGCAGCAGCCTGCCAGGCCGCTTGGTAGGATGGGCCGAGAACCCCTGTGGCATCCAGCCGCAGCGCAACCCCACCCGAGAGGAGATTCCCCCCAATGGCAACAGCAGCAGTAGAACGTGGCGACATCGGACAGTACCGTGGTGTGCGCCTGGAACTGGTCACAGTGGACGCCACCGGCGCGCAGGTCGATCTCTCCTGCGCCTGCATGTTCACGCATGAAGTGGACCACCAGCCCTTGGCAGGTGGCCTGGCCAACCTCGATGCCGCCCTGGGCGGCCAGCTGGCCCAGGCCCGGCGTGATGGCGCCTTCCGCGCCCAGCCGCTCGAGACGCTGCTCATCAGCCGCTCGAGACGCTGCTCATCCCCCCGCCTGCGGGCGCCGCGCAAGCCGCTGCCATCTTGGTCATCGGCATGGGCCACCCCGAAGACTGGAGCCCGGCGACCAGCGCGGCCGCCGTGGCCTGCGCACTGCGCGTTGGCCAGCTGCGCGGCGCGCGCAGTGTGGCGATCGCGCCCAGCATTCTGGACACCGGCATCCACTCCGATGAAGACGTCAACGGCCCCATGCTGCATGGCTTCAAGACCCAGCTCGATGCCCTGCACCAGCTGCACCGCCTGGGGCTGGCGCCCGCGCCTGCGATCGGGCACTGGGTGTTTGACACCGGTGCAGCCCACTACCCGCACAAGCTGCAGCAGTACCAGCAAGCGTTTGCATCCATGATGGGCTGAGGGTCTGCCGGCCGCAGCCTTGACCGCTGCGGCATGCGGCCTACAATGGGCCGCTTCTTTACCTGTGCGAGGTCTTCTACCCATGCGCCATTGATGCTGCCGTCTTGCTGACGGCCCCACGTCCCGCCCCTTGATCGCAGCGGCTTCCCCGTCTAAGGGGTGCCCAGGCTGCAGGCTCACCAGCCATGGCGCGGGGATGTTCGGCATCAATGACATCGCACAGGTATGACAGACACACATTTGGCGCTGCATGGCGTCTCCTATTCGCTGCCGCAAGGCCGGCCACTTTTCTCCGATCTCCACGCCCGCTTTGACCGCCAGCACACCGCGCTGGTCGGCCGCAATGGCGTGGGCAAAACGGTGCTCGCACGGCTGCTGGCAGGCGAGCTCGAGCCGACGCGCGGCCGTATCAGCCGCGCTGGCCGCATCCACTACCTGGCGCAGAACCTGCTGGTGCAGCATCCAGAGCAAAGCATTGCCGCGCTGGCCGGCCTGGCGCCTGCGCTGGCGGCCTTGCAGCGCATCGAGCAAGGCAGCAGCGACCCGCAGGACTTTGCCCTGCTGGCCGAGCGCTGGGATCTGCGCCAGCAGTTCCAGACGCTTCTGCAAGACAGCGGCTTGCCCGCGCTGCCTGCAGAGACCCCGGCCAGCGCATTGAGCGGCGGCCAGGCGATGCGCGTGGCGCTCTTGGGCGCGCAACGGGCCCAGCCCGATTTTCTGATTCTGGACGAGCCCAGCAACCACCTCGATGCCGCTGGCCGCGCCGCACTGGCGCAGCGCCTGCAGCACTGGCCCGGCGGCCTGCTGCTGATCAGCCATGACCGGCGCCTGCTTGCGCAGATGGAGACGATCGCCGAGCTGAGCAGCCAGGGGCTGCAGCTGTACAGCGGCTCCTTTGGCGGCTACCAGCAGGCCCAGCAGCAGCGCACGCAACTGGCGGCGGATGCGCTGGCCCGCAGCAAGCAGGAGCGCAAACGCGGCGAGCAGGCGCTGCGCGCGCAGCAAGAGCGGCAGGAGCGAAGGCAGGCCAGAGACGCAAAAGAGAGCAAGCAAGCCAACCAGGCCAAGATCCTGCTGGGCGGCGCCAGGCAGCGCGCCCAGGCATCGTCAGGCAAACTGCTGACCCAGCATGCCGCTGCCCGCGAGGCGCTGAACGCCCGCGTCAGCGAAGCGGCCCAGGCCATAGCCTGGCAGGCCGGCCCCCTCCACTGGCAGTTGCCGCCCGAGGCCTTTGACCGGGGCCGCAGCAGCGATGCCGTCGTTGCCGAGCTGCAGGCGCTGCAGTCACCACGCCTGCCTGGCGCGCAGCCACTGAACCTGCAGCTGCGCGCGGGCCAGCGCCTGGCCATCACAGGGCCCAATGGCAGCGGCAAAAGCAGCCTGCTGCAGATCCTGACCGGCCAGCTGGCCCCCAGCGCTGGACAGCGGCACGTGCATGTGCCCTGGGCCATGCTGGACCAGCAGCAAAGCGGGCTCGACCCGGCGCGCAGCCTGCTGGCCCAGCTGCAGCAAAGCAACTGCCAGACACCGGAGGGCGTGCTGCGCATGCGCCTGGCGCAACTGGGGCTCGATGCGCGCTGCATTCTGCAGCCCAGCGGCCAGCTGAGTGGTGGCGAACGACTCAAGGCCGCCATGGCCTGCGCGCTGTACCGCGATGCGCCCGCGCAGCTCTTGCTGCTGGACGAGCCCGACAACCACCTGGACCTGGCCGCGCTGCAAGCGCTGGAGGACATGCTGCGCAGCTACCCGGGCTGCCTGGTTGTTGTCTCGCACGATGAGGCGCTGCTTGATGCGCTGGCCTTGACGCACCGGCTGGCGCTCGATGGCGGCCGCTGGCAGATGGCGCCATGGAGAAGCGATGCGCCCATTTAGCCACCGCCTGGCGGCACCCGGAAGTTCTCGCTGATACGGCGCTCGGCGCGCTGGCACAGGTCCAGCCAGCCATGCCAGCGCTGGGCCAGCCAGCCGAGCGGCAGCTTGGCCACCGGTGGTGACGGATGGGGCAAGGAGTCAGGGAGTGGTCGAGGGTTTTGCATGGACACCGATGCTCGGCGCCGGCCAGACTTCTGTAAAGTTGAATTTCCTATGCATTCACTTCAGAAAAACTGATGCGAAACCTGAACCTCGACCAGGTGCAAACCTTGGTCGCCATTGCCGATCTGGGCACCTTTGCTGCGGCGGCGCAAGCGCTGCACCTGTCGCCACCGGCGATCAGCCTGCATATCAAGGAGCTGGAGGCGCGCATGGACACGGCCCTGCTGCTGCGCGGCCGGCGCCAGGCGGTGCTCACGGCAGCGGGCGCAGTGCTGGTGGCCCACGGCCGCAAGCTGCTCGATGCCAGCGATGAGCTGATCGACCTGGTGCAGCGCCGCGCCAGTGGCCGCGAAGGTCTGGTCAAGGTGGGGGTGTCGGCAGGGGTCAGCACACGCCTCTTGCCGATGATGCTCGAGCAACTCAGCCAGCGCAGCCCGGGCGTGGAGGTCAAGCTCGAAGCGGTGGGCTCGGCCGATGCGATGCAGCGCCTGCGCGCGGGCTCGCTGGATGTGGCGATTGTGGCCAGCCCCCAGCCCAGCAGCGCCGAGATTGTGCTCACGCCCTGGCGCAATGACCCGATGGTGGTGCTGCTGCCCGCCGCCTGGAAGGCGCCCAAGCGGGTGACGCCGGACTGGTTGGCGGACAAGCGCTGGGCCTCGTTCGCGCCGGCCACGCAAATGCATGGGCTGATTGCCGGCTGGTTCGGTCAGGCAGGCCACCATCCCCGGCCATTTCTCACGCTCAGCTACCCCGGCGCCCTCAAAAGCCTGGCGGCGGCCAGCCAAAGTGCCGTCATCCTGCCGCTCGAAGAGGTCGAAGACCAATTGCATCTGCCTGGCGTGCAGGTGCGCCAGCTCTGGCCCCGGCTGATGCGCCCCATGGCCGTGGCCCACCGCCGCGATGGCAGCCACAACCCGGCAGCCGCTGCAGTGCTGGAGGTGCTGGCCGCCTTTGCGCTGCCCCGCTGATGTCCTGTGGTTGACAGGGGCCAGCACCCCACGCCTGCCATCATGGCTGCATACCAACAAGGAGACATGCATGGCAGACAAGATCGGTTTTATCGGCCTGGGCCGCATGGGCAAGCCCATGGCCGCCAACCTCGTCAAAAAGGGTTTTGCACTGGTTGTGCATGACCTGAACCCGACAGCGGTCAAGGACCTGGTCGCGATGGGCGCGCACAGCGCCGGGGTGGCCGAGCTGGCCCGCGACTGCAGCATCATCGTCACCATGCTGCCCTCGTCGGTCGAGGTGGAGCAGACGGCGCTGGGCGCAGGCGGCATCTTTGCGCATGCGCAGCCCGGCAGCATTCTGATGGACATGAGCACCATCGACCCGCTGGCCACCGACCGGCTGGCCCAGCAGGCCGCTGCCAAGGGCCTGACGATGGTGGATGCGCCCGTGGGCCGCCTGGCCGAGCATGCCGACCGGGGCGAATCGCTCTTCATGGTGGGCGCGAGCGACGCCGATCTGGCCCGCGTGCAACCCTTGCTCGACGCAATGGGCACCACCACGCACCACTGCGGCCCGGTGGGCACGGGCGGGCGCACCAAGCTGGTCAACAACTACCTGGCTGTCACCCTGACCCAGGTGAATGCCGAGGCGCTGGCGCTGTCGCAGCGCTTTGGCCTCGATATCACCAAGACCTTGCAGGTGCTGCTGGGCACCTCAGCCACCAATGGCCAGCTGCGCATGAACTTTGCCAACAAGGTGCTGCAGGGTGACACCACGCCGGGCTTCACGATCGACCTGGCCCACAAGGATATGTCGCTGGTCGTCGCTGCCGCCCATGCCAGCAAGGTGCCCATGCCGGTGGCCGCTGCCGTGCATGAGTCCTACAGCCTGGCCCGCGCCAGCCAGCACGGCGGTCTGGATTTCTCCGGCATGGCCGATGTGCTCTGCGGCCTGGCCGGCATTGACAAGCCTCGCGTACCCAAGGGATGGACACCCGGCTAAGGCGCTGATCCGGGAGGCTGTAATGTCAGCCTCCGTCCTATAAGCACAGCCGCGCAAACGGGGTACAAAGGCTGCTGCTCCACCATCCGCAGCCTTGCCCATGTCCGCTCCCATTCCCGCCCATATCGCGTCGCTTTGGCGCAATAACGACAAGATTGCCGCCATCAAGCGCCTGCGCGAAGAAACCGGCATGGGCCTGGCAGAAGCCAAGCATGCACTGGAATCACAGCTGGATGGCGGCGACGGCCATGAGCCGCCCCGCGAGGGTGCCGCGCTGCGCGCGGCCATCGAAGCAGCCTTGGCCCGGGGCGACAAGATCGTCGCCATCAAGCTGCTCCGGGATGCAACCGGCATCGGCTTGAAGGACGCCAAGGACCGGATTGAATCGGGCGACCCGCAGCAATGGCTGGTCGAGGCCCATTTGCCCAACACCCCCAGCCACCCAGCGCCCGCAGATACCGCAGCCTGGATGGCCCCCGGCCATGAACCGGGCCGGGTGCAAAGTTCGGGCGCCTGGACGGCGGTGTTCGTGGTGGTGCTGGTCCTGGTGCTGGCGGGCTGGTACTTCTGGCGCGCCTGATCCTAGCAGCGCACGCCAGCTTCTGAATCAGCGCAGAAAGTCCGCTGCGCTGTGCCGCTCAGGCATCGGCGAGCTACCGCGTACCTTGTTGACCCGCTGGCCGCGTTGCACCGCAGGGCGCTGCGCGATCTCATCGGTCCAGCGGCGCACATGCTGGTAGGACTCGACATCGAGGAACTCGGCCGCGTTGTAGACCTCGTTGTTCAGCAGCGCGCCATACCAGGGCCAGGCGGCCATGTCGGCAATGCTGTAATCCTGCCCAGCAATAAAGCGCTGCTCGGCCAGTTGGCGGTTGAGCACATCGAGCTGGCGCTTGACCTCCATCGCATAGCGGTTGATCGGGTAGGCCATCTTCTCTGGCGCATAGGCATAGAAGTGGCCAAAGCCGCCGCCCAGAAAGGCCGCACTGCCCACCTGCCAGAACAACCAGTTCAGCACCTCGGTGCGGGCAGCGCCCTCCTTGGGCAGGAACTGGCCAAACTTCTCGGCCAGGTGCAGCAGGATGGAGCCCGACTCGAACACGCGCACAGGCGTGCTGCCACTGCGGTCAAGCAGCGCGGGGATCTTGGAGTTGGGGTTGACCTCGACAAAGCCGCTGCCAAATTGGTCGCCTTCGCCGATATTGATCAGCCAGGCGTCGTACTCGGCCTCGGCAATGCCCAGCTCCAGCAGCTCTTCGAGCATGATCGTCACCTTGACGCCATTGGGCGTGCCCAGCGAATACAGCTGCAAGGGGTGCTCGCCCACGGGCAGCTGCTTGTCATGCGTGGCGCCCGCTTCGGGGCGGTTGATATGGGCAAAAGCGCCCCCATTGCCTTTGTCCCAGGTCCAGACCTTGGGCGGTTGGTAGGCTTGATCCGACATGCTTTACCTCAGCTTTCTGTGTAGGGCTGGGGCCCACCGCTGCGGCCCGGCGGGATGCGGGCGCAAGTGCGGTAAGGCCACCTGCTGCCGATCATAGAGAGGAGCCCGGCGCGCTGCAGCAGCGCCGGAAAAGACCACAACGCAGGTTGCCGCCCCTTGACGCCATCTTGATGCCAGCCCGCGCAGTCTAGATATGCGCTCAATGCCGGGCTTTCTACAGTGGAGGCCTCATCACCCAGGGCTTGACCTGCAAACCAGTCTCCATGAAACCTGTCGCCATCCTCCAGCATGAAACCTCGCAGGGCCCGGGCGTGCTGCTTGCGCATTTGCAGCAGCACGGCATCCCTTATGCATTGATCAGGCCCTGCAACGAGGGCATCGCGGCCATGCGGGCGCGTGACTACCGAGGCATCGTTGTGCTCGGCAGCAACCATTGCGCCAATGAGCAGCTGCGCTGGATCGAGCAGGAGCGCTGTCTGCTGCAAAACGCCCTGGCTGCGGATGTGCCCGTGCTCGGCCACTGCTTTGGCGCGCAGATGCTGGCCCGTGCGATGGGCGCGCGCGTCTGGCGCAACCCCTGCGCCAACATCGGCTGGAGCCGCGTCTGGGTCACGCCCCAAGCCCAAGAGCAGATGGACCTGCCCGCCGAGGCCACCCTCTTCAACTGGCACTACGACAGCTTTGAGATTCCGCCAGGCGCCACCCGCAGCATGTACGGCCGCCACTGCCTGAACAAGGGCTTTGTGCATGGGCGGAACTGGGCCTTCCAAGGCCATCTGGAGGTCACCGCCCAAAGCGTGCGCGACTGGTGCGATGAAGGCGCGCCCGAGCTGCGCAGCGCTGTGGGCCCCGCCGTGCAAAGCCGGGCACAGATCCTGGCGCAATTGCCCCAGCACATCCGCCAGTTGCACCAGATTGCCGCGCGCAGCTACAGCGCCTGGATGGCACAGTTGCCGCGCCCGCGCCTGTTTTACATGCCGGTGTGGGGAGAGGCACGCCTGGCGCTGGCATAAGGCGGCAGCAAAAAAAGCCGGTGCATCGCTGCACCGGCTTGGTAGAACGAAAGACTTGAAAGCTTAGACCTTCAGCACGGCCACGCCGCCCAGGTAAGGTTGCAGCGCTTCGGGCACGGTCACCGAGCCGTCGGCATTCTGGTAGTTCTCCAGCACGGCCACCAGGGTGCGGCCCACGGCCAGGCCCGAGCCATTCAAGGTGTGCACCAGCTCGTTCTTGCCTTGCGCGTTCTTGAAGCGGGCCTGCATGCGGCGGGCCTGGAAGGCTTCGCAGTTGCTCACCGAGCTGATTTCGCGGTAGGTGTTCTGCGCGGGCAGCCAGACTTCCAGGTCATAGGTCTTGGCAGCGCCAAAGCCCATGTCACCGGTGGACAGCGCCAGCACGCGGTACGGCAGGCCCAGGCGCTGCAGCACGTCTTCGGCATGGCGCGTCATCTCTTCGAGCGCCTCGTAGCTCTTGTCCGGGTGCACCACCTGCACCATCTCGACCTTGTCGAACTGGTGCTGTCGGATCAGACCACGCGTGTCGCGGCCAGCCGAGCCCGCTTCCGAGCGGAAGCAGGGGCTGTGCGCCGTCAGCTTGATCGGCAGCTGGTCTTCGCTCAGCACTTCGTCACGCACCAGGTTGGTGAGCGGCACTTCCGAGGTCGGGATCAGGTAGAGCGCTGCGGTATCGGGCACCGGCTCGGCGTCCTGGCCACCCTTGTTGGCGGCAAACAGGTCCTGCTCGAACTTGGGCAGCTGGCCCGTGCCCTTGAGCGAGTCGCTGTTGACGATGTAGGGCACATAGCACTCGGTGTAGCCATGCTGCTCGGTCTGCAGGTCAATCATGAACTGCGCCAGCGCGCGGTGCAGGCGGGCGATCGGGCCCTTCATCACCGTAAAGCGCGAGCCGGTCAGCTTGACGCCGGCCTCAAAGTCCAGGCCCAGCGGCGTGCCCACATCGACATGGTCCTTGATCTCGAAATCAAAGCTGCGCGGCGTGCCCCAGCGGCGCACTTCGACATTGGCCGACTCGTCCTCGCCCACCGGCACGCTTTCGTGCGGCAGGTTGGGCACGGCCACCAGCATGGCCTGCAGCTCGGCCTGCAGTTCATCGAGGCGCGTGGCCGACTGCTCCAGCTCGGTCTTCATCGCGGCCACATCGGCCTTGGCCGCTTCGGCCGCGTCCTTTTCGCCCTTGCCCATCAGCATGCCAATTTGCTTGGACAGCTGGTTGCGCTTGGCCTGCAGCTCTTCGGTGCGGGTCTGGATGGTCTTGCGCTCTGCCTCCAGCGCCTTGAAGGCCTCGACATTCAAAAACGCCTGGGGGCTCTTGCGGGTCTGCAAACGGGCGATGACCGAGTCCAGGTCTTTGCGAAGCAACAAAATATCAAGCATGAATTACCTCTTGGGGTGGGGCAGCGCCTAGGCCTGCCCAATGAAAGGGGGTGGAGGTGGGCGCTGCCCACCGCGATCAAGGGGAGTGGACGAGCCGCCAGGCCACAAGGCCTCGTTCAGCGACCCGTCTCCGGAGATCGTGCAGAAATCTCCAACCCGCCGACATCGATTTTCAGGCCCTTGGGCAGCGGGAATTTCACCGTTTCCTCGATGCCATCCATCTTGCGCACCGAGGTCGCGCCCAGCACCTTGATGCGCTCGATCACCTGCTTGACCAGCACCTCGGGGGCCGAGGCGCCTGCCGTCAGACCCACGCGGGCGATGCCGTCAAACCATTCGGGCTGGAGCTCGTCAGCGTTGTCCACCATATAGCCCGGCGTGCCCAGCTTGACAGCCAGCTCGCGCAGGCGGTTGCTGTTGGAGCTGGTGGGGCTGCCCACGACGATCACCAGGTCCACCTGGCTGCTCATCACCTTGACGGCATCCTGGCGGTTCTGCGTCGCGTAGCAAATATCTTGCTGCTTGGGCTCGCGGATCTGCGGAAAGCGCAGCTTGACGGCAGCGGTGATCTCGGCGGCATCGTCCACGCTCAACGTGGTCTGGGTCACCACCGCCAGTTTGTCGGTCTGGCTGGGGTGGACATGGGCCACATCGCCCACCTCTTCGACCAGGTGGATGCCTTCGGACAGCTGGCCCATCGTGCCCTCGACCTCGGGGTGGCCCTTGTGGCCGATCATGATGAACTCATAGCCCTCTTTGGCCAGCTTGGCTACTTCGACATGGACCTTGGTCACCAGCGGGCAGGTGGCATCGAAAATGCTAAAGCCTCGGCGCTCGGCCTCCAGCTGCACAGCCTTGCTCACGCCATGGGCCGAGAAGATCAAGGTAGCGCCTGGCGGCACGTCATCGAGCTCTTCGATGAAGATCGCGCCCTTGGCCTTGAGGTCGTTGACCACATAGGTGTTGTGCACGATCTCGTGGCGCACATAGATGGGCGCGCCAAACTTCTCGATCGCGCGCTCGACGATCTCGATCGCCCGGTCCACACCGGCGCAAAAGCCACGCGGCTCGGCCAATACGATTTCCTGGGGCCGCAGCATGCTCAGAGCACCCCGATCAGCTGGACTTCAAAGGTCACCGGCTGGCTGGCCAGCGGGTGGTTGAAGTCGAATTGCACCGCGCCGTCGTCGCGCACCTGCATCGCCACACCGGCGTAGGTGCTGGCACCATCAGGGGTGGGGAACTGCACCACATCGCCCAGGGTGTACTGCTCCATCGGGTCGCCCAGCTCGTTGAGCAGGCGCCGTGCCACCCACTGCACCATCTCGGGGTTGCGCTCGCCAAAGGCTTCGCCAGCGGGCACGTGGAAGGTGGCATGCGTGCCCTCGGGCAGACCCAGCAGCAGGCTCTCGACCGCAGGCGAGAGCTCACCCATGCCCAGCGACAGGGTCGCGGGCTTGCCTTCAAAGGTGTTGATCACATCGCCCGCCGGGCCAGCCAGGCGGTAGTGCAAGGTCAGAAACGATCCGGGTTGTACCACTGGCGCATCAACAGGCAGCGGCGTCACGGGGGCCATCGGAGTAGTCATGCAAATCCCTATAAACTGGGGTGTATTGTAGGTTGTAGGGTGAAACCCCTGCATGCAACCTATATCAAAAGATGCCCGGCAGAACCCGACCCCACGGGGAGTTTTGCCCGGACACAAGGCCACCGGCCGACAGCGAACCTCCAGGAGTGCCGATGAACACCCATCTTTGCTGCCTTGCCCCTGCCGCCGCCCCAGTGGGTGCATGGCATGCACCGCCGCTGTCCCGCGCCTCTGGCGCCCCTCCTCTGCCGGGCCAGCCGGGCTGAAAGGACGGCATGCCCCTCAAAGACCTCCCCAGCGACTGCCAGCCGCGCGAGAAACTGCTCGCCAAGGGCGCGGGCGCCCTGACTGATGCCGAGCTGCTGGCCATTGTGCTGCGCACCGGCATGGCCGGAAAGAGCGTGCTGCAATGGGCCGCTGAACTGCTGGCCCCGCGCCAGCCCGATACCACCGGCAGCTTTGGCGGCATCAACGGCCTGCTGCAGGCCAGCAGCGCCGAACTCTCCCAGGTCAAGGGCCTGGGCCCGGCCAAGCGCGCCGAGCTGATCGCCGTGCTGGAGCTGGCTCGCCGCGCGATGGCCCAGCAATTGCAGCAGCGCAGCCTGCTTGGCAGTGCCTCCACCGTCAAAGCCTATGTGCAGCTGCACCTGGCGCACAAACAGCATGAGGTGTTTGCCGTGCTGTTTCTCGACAGCCAGCACCAGCTGATTGCGCTGGAGGAATTGTTTCGTGGCACCCTGGGCCAGGCCAGCGTCTATCCGCGCGAAGTGGTGGTGCGGGCGCTGCACCACCACGCTGCAGCGGTCATCTTGGCGCACAATCACCCCAGCGGCCAGGTCACGCCCAGCCAGGCGGACCAGCAACTCACACAGAGCTTGCAGGCCGCCTTGTCCCTGGTCGATGTGCGTGTGCTGGACCATATTATTGTTGGGCCCGGAGCAGCACTGTCGATGGCCGAGGAAGGTGAGATGTGAGTAAGCAGGACAAAACCGGCAGCATGGCATCCCTGCGGGAGCTCAAGCAGCTGCGCAAGGCGCTGACGGCCTTGCAGGCCGAGCAGGCGGCCCAGCGCCAGCTGCAGGAAGCCGCCCGCCAGCAGGCGCTGCGCCAGAGCGAGCGCGACCGCCAGCTGTTTCGCCAGACCGTGGGCGCCGTGCGCCCGCTGCCCAGCAGCGGCCAGATCAGCGCCGAAACGTCTCCGCCCGATCCGCTGCCGCTGCAGCACTGGGCCGACGAGCAGCGCGTGCTGCTCGAAGCGATGAGCGACGAGTTCGACGCCAGCACCCTGCTCGACA
>NZ_KE148554.1:2544-2905 GCF_000410635.1 Comamonas sp. B-9 | reverse complement strand
TGCATGGCAAGGGCCTGGGCTCACCCGGGCGCATGCCGGTGCTCAAAGGCCGGGTGCACAGCTGGCTGGTGCAGAAAAACGAGGTGCTGGCCTTTGTCCAGGCGCGCCCGGCCGATGGCGGCGCCGGCGCCCTGGTGGTGCTGCTGCGTGCCGCATCGATGGCGGCCAGCGCCGTCAATGTGGCCGATGCGCTGCTGCAGATGCAGGCACTGGCCCAGCAGGCTGCAGCCGTGCCTGCACCCGACCCGGTGGCCCAGCAGGTCGCATCCTGGGCGGCGCAGTACCGCAGCGCCAAGCCCAAGCGTTGACAGCTAGCTTTTAAGAAGCCCCGGGCTTGCCCTGCGGCAAGGGGGCGCTGAAA
>NZ_KE148554.1:0-2411 GCF_000410635.1 Comamonas sp. B-9 | reverse complement strand
TGCCAGAAGTCATGCATCTCTTCGATGCTGTGCACCTCCAGCAGCAGCATATGCTCCATCAGCGGCGAATAGGCCCCGGCTGCGCCGCCACGGGGCTGCAGGGCATCGGCCTGCAAGGGGTAGTCCTGCTGCCACAGCGCCTTGCGCAGCACGCGGCCCAGGCCATCGGGGTTGCGGGTCCACTGCACGGCGCGGGCATCGGCCAGGTATTCGCGCTGGCGCGATACGGCTGCCTTGAGCGCCTGCGCCGCCAACCAGCCCAGCCAGCCCACGGCCATCAGCGGCCGGCCAAACAGCGACACACCGCGCTCGACCCAGTCGCGCCCGTAGTTGAACAGCATCTCCAGCCCGAACACATAGCCGGCCAGCTCCATGTTGAGACGCGTATCGCCCTCGTGCAGATGGGACAGCTCATGCGCGACCACGCCCTTGAGCTCGTCGCGGCTGAGGTATTCCAGCGCGCCCATGGACACCACGATCACCGCATCCTCAGCTTCCCAGGCGGCGGCAAAGGCATTGAGCGAGCGGTCACGCGGCAGCACCATGGCCTGGGGCCGCTGGGCGCCGGCGGCAATGCACAGCTCCTCGACAATGTTCTGGTACTGCTGCTCGGCATGCGATACCGATGGGCGCAGCTCGCGCGCGCCCAGCTGCCTGGCCAGGTGCAAGCCGCCCTGGCGCAGATTGCTGCGCTTGATCCAGGCGCCGCCCAGCACCATCAGGCTGACGATGCCGATATTGGTGGCCAGAAAACCGGCCGGGTAATGCACGGCGACCTGCTCCAGCCGCAGTTGGCTGAAGGCTACTGCCACCAGCGCGGGCGTCCAGAACACCAGCGCCAGCACCAGGTGCACGCCCAGCGCAATGCCCAGCACCAGCAGCGCAAAAGCGGCCACCAGGCCCCAGGTGCGGCGCCTTGCGCTGGCTTGAAAATCCCAGAAGTTCATGTCTGCGCCGCTGCGGCCTCACAGCGCAGCGCGCCGCCGTGGTCTTGGGCCGCGGCCTTCATCGGCTTAGAACTGCACGCGAACGGCTTCGCGCTCCTGGGCATTTTGCGTCGATTGCAGCATCGGCATCGCATGAAAGCCCAGCATCGAGGCCACCACAATCGCCGGGAAGGCGCGCGAAGCGTTGTTGAATGCCAGCACCTGGTCGTTATACGCCTGGCGCGCATAGCCAATGCGGTTTTCGGTGCTACCCAGCTCTTCGCTGAGCGAGCGCATCGTGTCATCGGCCTTGAGGTCCGGGTAGCTTTCGGTCAGCACCATCAGGCGGCCCAGGGCGCCGCCCAGCGCGCTCTCGGCGGCCACCATGGCATCGGCCACCTCTGGTTTGCTGGGGGCTGCGCGCAGCGCACTGGCCGCTGCCTGGGCCTGGCCACGCGCGCGGATCACCGCTTCCAGGGTCTGGGACTCGTGCTCCAGGTATTTCTTGGCCACCGCCACCAGGTTGGGCACCAGGTCGTAGCGGCGCTTGAGCTGCACATCGATTTGCGCCAAGGCATTGCTGGTGCGGTTGCGCAAGGCCATCAAGCGGTTGTAGACCAGCACGCCCCAGACCAGCAAGGCGGCCACCAGCGCCGAAACCACCATCAAATTGGTATTCATAACCCTCATCCACCCTCTTCGTTTTTAGTGGCTTGATTATGGGCCATAGCGCTGCGGCGCCCCAATAGGGAATGCAAACCAGCGTGGACGTTGCATTTTGCGAACCCGGTGCATGACAGAAGTCAAGAAATCAGGTAATGGGCGGCGGGCCGCCCGCGGCAGACGGGGCGCTGCACAGAATGCCTGCGCAACCCAGCAGCGGCTCGGGTCTGGGTCAGCGGTTGCGCATCCAGTCCGCAGTCTGGAAAAAGCTCTGGCCCAGGCGGCTGCGCAGTTCCTCATCGACGCCGACATCGCCCATCGCCTGGTCCATGCAGGCCAGCCACTGGTCGCGCTCCAGAATGCCGATCGAAAACGGCATATGGCGCATGCGCAGGCGCGGGTGGCCAAAGCGCTGCTGGTAATGGTCGGGGCCGCCCAGCCAGCCGCAGAGAAACCAGAACAGCTTGTCGCGCGCATCCTGCAAGCTGCTGCCATGGGCGTCCCGCAATTCCTTGTAGCCGGGCTCCAGGTCCATCAGGTCATAGAAGCGGTCCACCAGCGCCCGCACCTGGTCCTCGCCGCCGATCCATTCAAAAGGGGTGTCAAACGGGGGCTTTTCTTCGATGTGCATAGAGGGCTCTCAGGGTACGCAGGGGCAGAGGATCAGGCAGCGGGCGCTGCGCCTGCACAGCGCCCACAGTCCTGTCACCCGCGATATTACCGCTCTATGGCGCAGCATTCACACCGCTTCGCGCAAAGTCACGACGACCGGGCGGCGCAGCACCTCGCGCAGGCCCCACCAGCCTGCCACCAGCGCCAGCA
>NZ_KE148553.1:41674-50431 GCF_000410635.1 Comamonas sp. B-9 | reverse complement strand
CGCGCAGCGAGCAGCATGCCAACCCGCCCACCGGCCACCTCAAAATCAGCGACCCGCGCCTGCGCCGCCCCATGGCCGTCGCCTTTTGCGCGATGTTCAGCGTGACCATTGCCCAGGTCGTTGTGGGCTTCTTCGCACTGGACCGGCTGCAGCTGGAAGCCAGCGCCGCCGCACGCGCCGCCGGCATTGCACTGGCCGTTGTCGGTGTGGGCCTGATCCTCGCGCAGCTGGCCGTGCGCAAGCTGGGCTGGACGCCGCAGCGCCTGATCCGCGCCGGCTGCGCCCTGTCTGCACTGGGCTTTGCATCGCTGCTGCTGGCCAGCACACCCTGGGCGCTGTGGGCCGGCTACCTTTTAGGCGCCGCCGGCATGGGCTGGGTCTTCCCCTCCGTCATGGCTCTGGCCGCCAATGCCGTGGGCCCGCATGAGCAAGGCGCCACTGCGGGGACTGTGGCCGCAGCCCATGGCTTGGGCATGATCCTTGGGCCCTTGGTGGGTACCCTGGTCTATGACCTGCACCCTGGCGCGCCTTATTTGCTGGTGGCGGTACTGCTGGTGCTGGTGGCCCTGTGGCCGGCATGTGGGGCGGTGTCGGTGCTGGAGGTGGGGCGGGTGGGTTGAGGCCTCGCTGCCTGACATTCAGCGGTTCATTTGCGCTGCTTGGCTGCATCCAACTTGACCTCCAGGCGGGCAATCACCACCTCTGCAGGGATGCCAGCAGCAGCGCTGTAGTGCCGCGTGGCAGCCAATCCCCGCTGCAGCCATCCAGCCTGTGCTTGCCGCTGCTGAATCTCGTGGCGGACAGCGGTCTCGACAAAAGACGCCAGGCTTTCGTTCGGCTCCAATACACGCTCCACCTCGTCCAGGAAAGCGGGCTCGACGCAGATGGATGGGATGATGGCGTTCTTCATAGGTAGATCCTGAAGTGCAAGTGACTGGATCCTCGGCCATTAAACCTCTGAGTGCGTCTTGTTGGCGGGGGGCGACTACCGCCCGCCCAGGCAGGCTCAAATACCGCCCAAATCCCGCTGCACCGCCTAGCATGGACTACGATAGCGGCACTTTCAGCCACCATCCCCACCTGCCCGTGCAACCCACTGACCGACCGTCAAAGATCCAAGATGTAGCCCGCGCTGCGGGCGTGTCTGCGATGACGGTGTCGCGGGCCATCAACCACCCCGAGCGGCTCAACCCGGAGACCTTGCAGCGCGTGCGCGATGCCATTGCCAGCATGCGCTATGTGCCCAATGCGCTGGCCAGCGGGCTGCGGCTGTCGCGGGCGCGGCTGGTGGCGGCCCTGCTGCCGACCTTGGTGGGGCCCGTGTTCCAGGAGTTGATCCAGTCGCTCGACCATGCGCTCAACCAGCACGGCTACCAGCTGATGATTGGCCGCACCGGCTATGACGCCGCGCAAGAGGCGGACCTGATCCGCGCCATCATCCAGCGCCGGCCCGATGGCATTGTAATGATCGGCATGGCGGCATCCGAGGAAGGCCGGGCGCTGCTGCAGGCCTCGCGCATTCCGGTGGTGGAGACCTGGGACCTGACCGACACGGCGATCGACATGCTGGTGGGCTTTTCGCACAGCGCGATTGGCCAGGCGGTGGCGGCGCATTTTATCGCCAAGGGCCACCGGCAGCTGGGCATGGTCAGCGGTGACGATGCGCGTGCCCGGGTGCGCGTGGCGGCCTATGCGCAGGCGGCGCAAGCTGCCGGCCTGCCCGAGGTGACGGTGGCCTACACGCCGGCGCCCAGCACCTTGGGCGGCGGGCGGCGCGGTCTGGCCGAGATCCTGGCCCAGCGGCCCGAGGTCACCGCCGTTTTCTGCAGCTCCGATACCTTGGCATTGGGTGCCTTGGTCGAGGCGCAGCACCAGGGCCTGCGCGTGCCCGAGGACCTGGCTGTTGTCGGTCTGGGCGACCAGGAGTTTGCCAAGGACACCGCCCCGCCCCTCACCACCGTGCGGCTGGATGGCACCCGCATTGGCCAGCTGGCGGCCGACATGATTGTGGCCCGCACCCTGGACCAGCCCATCGATGCGCAGCGTGTCGATATCGGCTTTTCCATTACCCAGCGCAGCAGCGGCTAAACAGCGCTGTCTCGGTAGAAATTCACACCCCGCCATCCTGGCAATATCGGGTAATTACTGATTTCTCAGCCAAAGTTAACGTTAACAATACAACAAATTCCAATGTTAACGTTAACTATTCGAAGCGAAGCATCGCTCAGCCAGATTTCAGCAACGCCTTAAAAGCAGGAGACAAACATGAGCACCACCCCAAAACCAGGATGGAAAAAGATAGCGGCCCTCGTCTGCGCCAGCGCTGCGGCCTTGGCCGCCAGCCCCAGTGCCTGGGCCTGGCCGGACAAGCCGGTCACCATCATCGTGCCCTTCCCCGCAGGCGGCGCGACCGACACGGTGGCGCGCGCGATTGGCAATAACCTGGGCCAGCAGTGGGGCCAGTCGGTGGTGGTGGAAAACAAGGCAGGAGCGACGGGCAGCATTGGCGCCGCCCAGGTGGCGCGCGCCCCGGCCGATGGCTATACCTTGCTGGTCTCGTCGCTGGCGCCGCTGGTGGTGGCACCCCATCTGATCAAGGGCCTGCCCTATGACCCGACGCGCGACTTCAGCTACATCACCGTGGCGGTACAGACGGCCAATGTGCTGGTGGTCAACCCCAGCCTCGCCCCCAAGGTCAACAACGTGCAGGACGTCATCGCCATGCTCAAGGCCAAGCCCGATACGGTCAGCTTTGCGACCTCGGGCGCGGGCTCGTCGGACCACCTGACCGCCGAGCTGTTCTGGCAAAAGACGGGCACCAAGGGCCTGCATGTGCCCTACAAGGGCGGCGCGCCGGCCACCGCCGATCTGCTGGGCAGCCAGGTGGACATGTCCTTCCAGAACGTCAACAGCGTGTTCCCGCACATCAAGTCGGGCAAGCTCAAGGCCATTGCGGTCACGGGCAACAAGCGCTCGGCCGTGCTGCCCGATGTGCCGACGATGGCCGAAGCCGGCATTGACGGCATGGACGTCTATGCCTGGCAAGCCTTTGCCGCCCCCAAGAACCTGCCGGCCGATGTCAAGGCCAAGCTCTACGACGGCATTGCCAAAGCGCTGCATGACCCCGCCGTCAGCAAGCAGTTCACCGACATGGGCCTGGAAGTGGTCGGCAACAGCCCCGAGGTCTTTACCGAGTTTCAGCGCAAGGAGTTTGCGCGTTGGAAGCAGGTCATCACCACGGGCAACATCACCGCACAATAATCACCCAGGGCCTGGCGGCGGGACAGAACCACCCGCTGCCCAGCCTGCTTTTCTTATCTTCTGTACCCCCCCCCCCCATGCAAGCCACCACATCCGCATCGCCCTCTTCCACCCCCCGCATCACCGGCTACCGCGTGGTGCCGGTGGCCGGGCATGACAGCATGCTGCTCAACCTGAGCGGCGCCCATGCGCCGTTCTTCACCCGCAACCTGCTGATCCTGACCGACAGCGCAGGCCGCACGGGGGTGGGCGAGGTACCGGGTGGCGAGAGCATTCGCAACACCTTGGAAGATGCACGTGCGCTGATCCTGGGCCAGCCGGTGGGCAACTACAACGCCATGCTGAACGCGATGCGCAGCAACTTTGCCGGCCGCGACAGCGCAGGCCGTGGGCTGCAGACCTTTGACCTGCGCACCACCATCCATGCGGTGACGGCGGCAGAATCGGCCCTGCTGGACCTGCTGGGCCAGCACCTGGGCGTGCCAGTCGCTGCGCTGCTGGGCGAAGGCGTGCAGCGCACCTCGGTGCAGATGCTGGGCTACCTCTTCTACGTGGGTGACCGCGCGCTGACCGACCTGCCCTACCAAAGCTTTCCCGACGAGGCCGACGACTGGAAGCGCCTGCGCCACGAAAAAGCGATGGACCCGCAGGCCATCGTGCGCTTGGCAGAAGCGGCCTATGCGCGCTATGGCTTCGAGGATTTCAAGCTCAAGGGCGGCGTACTGCGCGGTGAGGACGAGGTTGAAGCGATCCGCGCACTGCACGAGCGCTTTCCGAAAGCCCGCATCACCCTGGACCCCAATGGCGGCTGGTTGCTCAAGGATGCGGTGCGCATCACCCGCGATCTGCACGGCATCCTCGCCTATGCCGAAGACCCTTGCGGCGCCGAAGAAGGCTTCTCTGGCCGCGAAGTGATGGCCGAGTTCCGCCGTGCGACCGGACTACCCACGGCGACCAATATGGTCGCCACCGACTGGCGCCAGATGGCCCACTCGCTGTCGCTGCAATCGGTCGATATTCCGCTGGCCGATCCGCACTTCTGGACCCTCTCGGGCTCGGTCCGCGTGGCCCAGCTCTGCCAGGCCTTTGGCCTGACCTGGGGCTCGCACTCGAACAACCATTTCGATGTGTCGCTGGCCATGTTCACCCATGTGGGCGCTGCCGCACCCGGCAAGGTCACCGCCATCGACACGCACTGGATCTGGCAGGACGGCCAGGGCCTCACCAAGCAACCGCTGCAGATCCAGGGCGGCTATATCGAGCTGCCGCAACAGAGCGGCCTGGGCATCGAGCTGGACATGGATGCTGTGGAACGCGCGCACCAGCTTTACCTGCAGCACGGCCTGGGTGCCCGCGATGACGCGATCGCCATGCAGTACCTGGTGCCGGGCTGGCGCTTTGACAACAAGCGCCCTTGCATGCTGCGCTAAGCCGCTGCAGCAGTCCCCCGTTCGACGTGCCGCGCGAGGGACGCCGCAACCACATTCGCGCAAGACTCAGGGGTGCCAGTGGCTGGCCCGCACCAGGGTCGCAGACGGCCCGGTATTACCCGCCAACGCATAGGACAGCTGGTTGGCCGCCGCGATAACGGTCTTGGACATTTCCTCCAGCTTTTGCTGCGGCAGGCGCGAGGCGGGGCCTGACACGCAGACGGAGCCCAGCAGCCGCCAGTGCTTGCCAAACACCGGCGCGGAGATGGTAGCCACGCCCTGCTCGCGCTCGCCAATCGACCAGTGAAAACCGCGCTGGCGGATGGCTTCGTACAAGTCGCCCGGCTCGCCCGAAAACGCCAGAATCACCCGCCCTGGCGAGCCCTTGTCCAGCGGCAGCCCCTCGCCCATGCGCGCATGGTGGCGCAAGGCCTGGGGGCCTTCCACCCGCACCAGGCAGGTGCGCACATTGCCTTCGCGCACATAAAAAGCGGCGCTTTCGCCACTCGCCATCGTCAGCGCGCGCAGTGCTGGCTCCAGCACATTCTGCACATCAAAACCGGCCTGGTAACGCGCGCCCAGCCAGCCCGCTGCCGGGCCCAGGCGCCAATCGCCATCTTCCCGCTGCACCAGGTAGCCCGACTGCGCCAGGGTGCGCGCAATGCGCAGCGCCGTGGTCTTGTGCAGGCCGCAGCGCCGGCTCAGTTCGGCCAGCGGCAGATGCGATTCGCCCAACGCAAAGGCATCGATCAATTGCATGGCCCGCAGCACCGCAGTGACGGTGCTGGTCGACGATGCGCCCTCCTCTTGCCCCGCATTTGCACCGGCCTCGGCACGGACTACGTCGTCCTCCACCAGCTGCGTGACAACGGGGCCGGGTTTCGCCTTGGATCGGGCTGCGGGTTTGCGCTGATACGGGTTGCCCATGGTGCAATGTGTTTCATTGGTTGAAACGGCATTGTACCCCTTGAAACTTTTTTTTAAAGTAGCGCACCGATTGGCAGCAGACCAAAAGGCCACACCAACACAACGATACGGAGACAACGTATGACGATCACGACACGAGCGATTTCGATCTCGGCGCGCCTGTGCCGCCTGGCGCTGGGCACGGCGGTACTCGCCGCAGCCGCTACCGGTGCCTACGCCCAAAGCAACTACCCGGCCAAGCCCATCCGTTTGTTTGTGCCCTTTCCCCCCGGCGGCGGCACCGACATGATTGCCCGCGCCGTCGCGCAAAAGATCACCGAGAAAAATGGCTGGAACATCGTCGTGGACAACCGCCCCGGCGCCGGTGGCAACCTGGGCGTGGATGCCGCCGCCAAGGCCGCGCCCGATGGCTACACGCTGGTGATGGGCCAGACCAGCAACCTGGCCATCAACCCGGCGCTGTACAAAAAGCTGCCCTACGACCCGCTCAAGAACCTGACCCCGGTCGCGCTGGTCTCCTCGTCGCCGATCCTGATGGTCAGCGGCTCGGGCACCCCGCTGCATTCGATCGCCGAAGTCTTGAAGGCTGCAAAAGCCAAGCCCGATACCGTCACCGTGGGCTATGCCGGCAATGGCACCGTCGCCCACCTGGCCGTCACCCAGGTTGAGCAGGCCACCGGCGTCAAGCTGCGCCACGTCCCCTACAAGGGCATTGCGCAAGCGATCACCGACCTGTCCGGCGGCCAGATCGACCTCTTTGTCGGATCGATCCCCTCCCTCATCGGCCAGGTGCGCAATGACAAGCTCCAGCCGCTGATGGTCACCTCCAAGCAGCGCTCGGGCGAGTTGCCCTCCACCCCGACGATGGCCGAGTCCGGCAGCAAGGGCTTTGAGGCCATTACCTGGTTTGGCATCCTGGCCCCGGCAGGCACGCCAGAGGCGATCGTGCAAAAGCTCAACAAAGCCATCAATGCCGCGCTGGCCGAGCCCGATGTGGTCGAGAAGCTGCGCTCCGAAGGCGGCGATATCCTGGGCGGCAGCGCGCAAGACTTTGGCAAGCTGATGCATGCCGAAGTGCCCCGCTGGGCCAAGATCGTCAAGGACTCAGGCGCCAGCCTGAACTAAGGCCGCAGCACAGCCGGCCCGCACCACCGCCCTTTCCAACCGACCCGCTGAGAGACCGCGCCATGCACTGCGCCAGCTTGGCTGTGCCCATCCGTTTCTCGGCGGGCAGCACAGCACCCTGCCCTCAACCGCTGGGCGCGCTGCAAAGCGCCGGCTCCGCCAACGGTGTGCAGGCCATCCATCACGGAAAGACCCATGCGGCGCGGAGCGCCAGCCATGCCCCCTTCTTTTTCATCCTTCCCAACGGACCAACACCATGAGCCAACTTCCCGACATCATCCGTGACATCGATCGCGTCAGCGCCGACGTCGTAGCCAAGGCCAGCGGCTTCCAGGCCGCCATTTTGGCCGACGTGGCCGGCCGCCGCGGCACCATGCATGCACGGGTGGCACCCGTCCACCAAAGCATGCAGGTCGCAGGCCCGGCCTTCACGGTCGAAGTACGCCCCGGCGACAACCTGATGATCCATGCCGCCATTGCGCTGGCCAAGCCCGGCGATGTGCTGGTGATCGATGGCAAGGGCGACCAGACGGCAGCACTGATGGGCACCTTGATGCTGAGCGCCTGCAAGAAGCGGGGCCTGGCAGGGGTGATCGTCGACGGTGCGATCCGCGACAAGCTGGAAATCCTGGAGCTGGACTTCCCGGTGTTCAGCGCCGGCTTCAACCCCGCCGGCCCGACCAAGTTTGTGCCCGGCCGCATCAACCACCCCATCTCGGCCGGTGGCACCACGGTCAACCCCGGTGACCTGGTCGTGGGCGACGCCGATGGCGTGGTCGTGATCGAGCGCGCCAAGGCGCCTGCAATGCTGGCCCTGGCCGACAAGAAAGTGGCCGATGAAGCCGCCCGCATCGACGCCATTGCCCGGGGCGACACGGCATCGAAATGGCTGCCCGCTGCACTGCGTGCGGCCGGCGTGCTCCAGGAAGGAGAATCGCTGTGAACCCCCGCATCATCGTCACCGGCGCCGATCTGGCGCAGCAAGCGCTGGACCTGCTTGGCGGCTACGAAGTCATCTACGCCGGCAAGACGCCGACCGAAGAGGACCTGGTGGCGCTGGCCAAGCAGCATGACCCGGTCGCCATCATCGTGCGCTACGGCAAGGTCGGCGCGGCGGTGATGGATGCGGCCCCGTCGCTCAAGGTCATCTCCAAGCACGGCAGCGGTACGGACACCATCGACAAGGTGGCCGCCAAGGCACGTGGCATCGAGGTCGTGGCCGCCGTGGGCGCCAATGCTGCCGCCGTGGCCGAGCAGGCCTTGGCGCTGCTGCTGGCATGCGCCAAGTCCGTCGTGGCGCTCGATGCACGCATGCATGCCGGCCACTGGGACAAGGCCACGCACAAGAGCCTGGAGCTGGGGGGCCGCACCATTGGCCTGGTAGGGCTGGGCGCCATCGGCCTGCGCTTTGCCAAGATGGCCGATGCGCTGGGCATGCGCGTGATCGGCTTTGACCCCTTTGCCAAGAACCTGCCGGCCTATGTGCAGAGCGTGGACCTGGACACCCTCTGGCGCGAGGCCGATGCGATCTCGCTGCACTGCCCGCTGACGGAAGAGAACCGGGGCATGCTCAATGCCAGCAGCCTGGCGCAGTGCAAGCGTGGCGTCATCGTCGTCAACACCGCACGCGGTGGGTTGATCGACGAGGCTGCCTTGCTGGCTGCCGTGCGCGCAGGCCAGGTGATGGCTGCGGGCCTGGACAGCTTTGCAGTGGAGCCGATGACCGCCGGCCACCCCTTCCAGCGCGAGCCGCACTTTGTCCTCAGCCCCCACATTGGCGGTGTGACCAGCGATGCCTACGTGAACATGGGCGTGGGCGCAGCGCAGAACCTGCTGGCCGTGCTGGCCAAGGCGCCAGCCACGGCCTAAAGCACTGGCTGGCGTGCGGGCAAGCCAGCGTTGCTTGCCCGTGTAGCAAAACGGGCCGGGCATGGACCCGGCCCCAGCAAACACCAAGAGGCTGCAAGCATGCGGCCCGTTAAGGAACGCCTGAAAGACAGGAGACAAAGATGAA
>NZ_KE148553.1:0-41664 GCF_000410635.1 Comamonas sp. B-9 | reverse complement strand
CAGGAGACAAAGAGGAAGCGGGTTTTTACCCGCCGCTGGCCGATGGCGCTTGCAGCCCAAGCGCTGGGCAGCATCGCCTTGGCAGCAGGCATGGCAGGCGCGCTGCCCGCCCAGGCGCAAAGCCCCTGGCCCGACAAGCCCATCAAGCTCGTGGTGCCCTACCCGCCCGGCGGCAATGCCGACAACACCGCGCGCCTGCTGGCCACCCAGCTGGGCAGCCGGCTGGGCCAGCAAGTGATCGTAGACAACCGCCCCGGCGGCAGCGGCACCATTGGCGCGGCGGCGGTGGCCAAGGCTGCGCCCGATGGCTATACGCTGCTGCTCGATGCCACGGCCTTTACCGTCAACCCCAGCCTGTTTGCCAAACTGCCCTACCAGCCGGCCAAGGATTTTGCGCCGATCTCGCTGATCAACCAGGTGCCCTTGCTGCTGGTGGTGCCTGCCAACTCGGCTCTGCATACGGTGGCCGACCTGAGCCGGGCCGCACAGGCCGCACAGGCCGCACCGGGCAAGCTCAGCTATGCCTCGGCCGGCAACGGCGGCGCGCAGCATCTGGCGGCGGAGCTGTACAAGCAAGGCGCCAAGGTCGAGATGACGCATATCCCCTATCGCGGTGGCGCGCCGGCGCTGACCGACCTGATCGGCGGCCAGGTCGATGCGATGTTCAGCGCCACCACGGCCAGCGGCCCCTTTGTCAAAGGCGGCAAACTGCGCGCGCTGGCGATCACCTCTGCCCAGCGCAGCGAAGGCTGGGAGCAGCTGCCGACGATGGCCGAATCGGGCCTGGCCGGTTTTGAGGTCAACGAGTGGAATGGCCTCTTTGCCCCCGCAGGCACGCCCCCGCCGGTGCTGCAGCGGCTGGAGGCCGAAACCCGTGCCATCGTGGCCAGCCCCGAGATGCAGAAACGCTTTGCCGAACTAGGTGTACAAGGCGTAGGCTCCAGCGCGCAGGCCTTCTCCAGCTTTGTGCAGGCCGAAACCGCCAAATGGGCCGGTGTGATCCGCGCCAGCGGCATTCGCATGGATTGAGAAAGAGACAAGCACATGTTCAAGAAGAAAAATCTGCCAGCACTGGCGCTGCAAACGCTGGTGGCAGCGGCAGCGCTGGCGGCCAGCGCCAGCTTTGCCCAGGCCCCCGCCTACCCCGCCAAGCCGGTGCGGCTCATCGTGGGCTTTGCAGCCGGCGGCCCCACCGATGTGGTGGCACGCGCCTTTGCGGATTACGCCGGCCGCACCCTGGGCCAGCCTTTTGTCGTCGACAACAAGCCCGGCGCCAACACCATCCTGGCCGCGCAGGCGGTGGCCAGTGCACCGGCCGATGGCTATACCTTGCTGTTCGCTGCCACCAACCACACGATGATTCCGGGCCTCTATAGCGGCCGGGTCAAGTTTGATGCGGTCAAGTCCTTCCAGCCGCTGTGCACGGTCGCAACCAGCCCCACGGTGCTGGTGGTGCAGCCAGGCCTGCCGGTCAAGAGCCTGGCCGATTACATGGCACGCGCCCGCAAGGAACCCGGGCGCACCACGGCTGGCACCGCCGGCACGGGCAGCTCCGGCCACTTTGCCACCGAAATGTTTGCCCGTGCCAATGGCCTGCAGCTGAACCATGTGCCCTACAAGGGGGCCGCTCCGGTGGTGACCGATCTGATGGGCGGCCAGCTCGACAGCTCCTTCGCCACCCTGGGCTCGGTGCTGCCGCAGATCAAGAGCGGCAAGCTGACCGCGCTGGCTGTTGCCTCGCCCAAGCGCTCGTCGCTGCTGCCCGATGTGCCCACCTTTGCCGAGGCCGGTGGCGGCAAGTACTCGGCCGATGCCTGGTATGGCGTGATGGCGCCTGCCGGCCTGCCCGCCGCGATTGCACAGCAGCTGGAAAAAGCAGCGCGCGACTTTGCCAACAGCGCCGCCACGGTGGACAAGCTGCACAGCCTGGGCCTCGATGCCGACTCGACCTGCGGCCAGGCCTTTGGCAGCCAGGTCGCGCGCGAAGTGACGACCTATACCCAGATTGCACGCGACCTGGACCTCAAAGCCGATTGATTCTGGCAACGCATCTGCCATCTATTGACACGAACCATTAGGAGATACCATGCCCCGCTTTATCCAACCCCTGATCGCCGCTTGCGCACTGGCCGCCAGCATCGCGCATGCCGCCTTCCCCGAGCGCCCCATCACCATCGTCGTGCCCTACGCCCCGGGCGGCGCGGCCGATGCGGTGGCCCGTGTGCTGGCCACCCGCATGGGCAGCAAGCTGGGCACCAGCGTGATCGTGGAGAACAAGGCCGGCGCCAGCGGCACCATTGGCGCAAGCTTTGTGGCCAAAGCCAAGGCCGATGGCTACACGATGCTGTATGACGCGACGCCCTACTCGATCAACCCGCACCTCTTCGCCAAGATGCCCTATGCAGCCAACGCGCTGCAGCCCCTGTCGCTGGTGCTGCTGGCGCCCAATGCGCTGGTGGTGAAGGCAGAGTCGCCGCTGAAGAACGTGAACGACCTGATCGCCAAGGCCAAGGCCGAACCGGGCAAGATCAACTTTGCATCGGGCGGCAGCGGCACGGTGCAGCGCCTGGCGGCCGAGCTGTTCCGCCAGAAGCTGGGCCTGGACATGGTGCATGTGCCCTACAAGAGCGGTGGCCCGGCGATTGCCGATGTGATGGGCGGGCAGGTGGACTTTATGTTTGCCACCGTGGCTGCCTCCTACCCGCTGTTGAGCGGTGGCAAGCTGCGTGCGCTGGCCGTCTCTTCGCCCCAGCGCTCGGCACGCCTGCCGGAGGTGCCCACGGTGGCCGAGACCGTCATCCCCGGCTACGAAGCCTATGAATGGAATGGCGTGCTGTTGCCCGCAGGTACGCCAGACGCTATCTCCCAGCAACTGCACCAGGCGATCGCCGATGTGCTCAAGGAGCCTGAAGTGCAGCAGCGCCTGTCGGACCTGGGCGCACAGCCCGTGGGCTCGACACCGGCAGAGTTCAGCGCCTTTTTGAAAAAGGAAGATGCCAAATGGGGCGAGGTGGTGAAAAAAGGCAATATCAAACTCGACTGAGCTCCATCCCACTGGCCGCCGCAGCTGCAGCGGCCAGCCCCGCCTTCATGAAACGCCAGCACTGCGATGACCTTGCCTGATCTCTCCACCCCTGTCCCGCATTCGGTCGGCCTGAACCGACCCACGCGCAACCTGCCTGCGCTGGCCTGCGACAGCCATATGCACATCTTCGACACGCGCTTTGCGCCGTCGGCACACTGGCCGCGCACACCACCCCATGCGCCGGTGGCAGCCTACCGGCAGCTGCAGCAGCGCCTGGGCACCTCGCGCACGGTGGTGGTCACACCATCCACTTATGGCACCGACAATGCTTGCACCTTGGATGCGCTTGACCAACTGGGTGACAGCGCGCGCGGCGTGGCGGTGGTGGATGCTGCGGTGAGCGATGCCGAGCTGACGCGCCTCGCGGCGCGGCGCGTGTGCGGGCTGCGGGTGAACTTTGTCTCACCCCAGTCCTGGGGTACGACCACGCCCGAGATGCTGCAGACCCTGGCGCAGAAGCTGGCACGCCACCCGGACTGCGCTGGCTGGCATATCCAGGTGTTTGCCGAGCCCGCGCAGATCATCGCACTCCAGCCAGTGCTGCAGCAGTTGCCGGTACCCTTGGTCATCGACCATCTGGGCCGCATGGACCCGGCCGAAGGCGCATCGGCCGAGGCCTATGGCGTGCTGCGCCGTTTGCTCGATGGCGGCCGTTGCTGGGTCAAGCTCTCGGGCGCCTATATGCGCTCCCAGGTACATGGCCCCAGCTATGCCGATACCGTGCCACTGGGCCGCGCCCTCGTCCAGGCCGCCCCTGAGCGCCTGGTGTGGGGCTCCGACTGGCCGCACACCACCGAGCGACCGGGCAGCGTCAACGATACGGACCTGGTCCATCTGCTGCAGGCCTGGTCGGTGAGCGATGCGGTAATGGACCGCATTCTGGTGGACAACCCCGCTAAGCTCTACGGATTCACACCTCTCTGAACCCTGGCAAGATCCTGCACACACCCCTCCCGTTTTTGATGCCAAGAAGGCCGCCCCATGTTTCTGCTGCAATCCCCTGAAGTCCGCACCCTCGACACCTTCAGCGCCATGCCCGAGTCCTTTCGCCGCCGCGAGCGCAGCGCCTGGGCCGATGCCAACCGAGGCGGCACGGTGACAGACTCGTTTTTGGAAGGCCCGGTGTTCGACGAGGCCGGCAACCTCTATGTCAGCGATATCCCCTGGGGCCGCATTTTTCGCATCGATGCCCAAGGCCAGTGGAGTCTGGTCGCAGAGTATGACGGCGAGCCCAATGGCCTGAAGTTTCTGGCCCCCGGCAAGCTCTTGATCACCGACTACAAGAACGGCTTGATGCAGCTGGATGTGGCCAGTGGCGTAGTGACGCCTTATCTGGAGCGCCGCAATAGCGAGAGCTTCAAGGGCGTGAACGACCTGATTTTTGATGCGGGCGGCAACCTGTACTTTACGGACCAGGGCCAGAGCGGCCTGCATGACCCGAGCGGGCGCCTCTACCGCCTGCGCCCCAATGGCCAGCTCGATCTACTGCTGAACAATGTGCCCAGCCCCAATGGCGTGGCGCTGTCACCCGATGGCCGCGTGCTTTATCTGGCGGTGACGCGGGGCAACTGCGTCTGGCGCGTGCCCTTGCTGCCCGATGGCAGCGTTGCCAAGGTGAGCCAGTTCTTCACCTCGTATGGGCCCAGCGGCCCCGATGGCCTGGCCGTTGATGCCCAGGGCCATGTGCTGGTGGCCAACCCGGGCCTAGGCTATATCTGGGTGCTGAACCACCTGGCCGAGCCGGTGCAGGTGCTCTGCGGCATCAAGGGCAGCTCCACCACCAACCTGGCCTTTGGGGGCGCCGAGCGCAAGCAGCTGTTTGTCACCGATTCGACCTATGGCCGCATCTTGACGACCAGCATGGCCACGCCAGGCATGGCAATTCACCAAGGCAAGACAAGCTAACGCAGCGTGAACGCAAAGCGCATCGTGTCATTCGCCGCTTGCGCTGGCACGCTGGCATGCACCTCATTGGGGTAGCGCTGCAGCCGCACGCGCAGGCCCCAGCCTGACAGCGCTTCCAGCCGCTCGGCCAGCATGCGGGCCGATTCCGGATCGCCATCGGCGTCGCGGTCGCCCACGACCACCATCAGGCGGCTGGTGGCGCCGACTTTGCCGGCCTGCACCTTGTCGCGGAACACGCGCTCCTCCTCCAGAATATGCTGGCCGTTCCACTCCATCGACGGGCTGGCGGCCACAATCGCCTCAAAAGCCTGCGGGCGCTCGTACAGCGCATAAAGCGCAAACAGCCCGCCAAAGGAATGGCCGAACAGCGACTGCCGCTCCAGGTTGACGGGGTAGCGCTGGGCGATCTCGCCGCGCAGCTTGCCGGTCAGAAAATCCAGAAACGGCGCGCGCGCGCCGCTCTTGTACTTGGCAAAAGGACGCACCTCGGGCGACAGCGGCTCACGCAGTTGGGCCGTGTAATCAGCCATGCGGCGCACATCCCAGGCCTTGTCGCCCGGGTAGCCGACGCCCACGATGATGGCCTTGCCCACGGGCAGGTAGTCCTGCACCCAGCGCGCCTGCGCGAAGGAGCCAAAGTAGGCATTGCCATCGAGCACATAGAGCACCGGGTAGCCACCCTTGGGGGGCTCACCCTTGTCGGGCGCCGAAACAAAGATGCGGTAGACCTCGCCGTTGTCCGATGGCATGTCCCAGACCTGGGTGGCGGGCATCACATAGGGGCTGGCCGGGGTGGCTGCGGTGCTGGGCGTGGCCGTAGCGGGTGCATCGGCTGCAGCGCCCTGCGGGGCGGTTTGGGCCCCCGCCTGCGGCGCCGTGGCCAGCAAGCCGGCCAGCAGCGCCGCGCAGGCGCTTGGGTAGAGGGTGGACAAGCGCATGGGTGGCTTAGAAATCATGGCGCAGGTTAGCACTGAACTTGCGCGGCTCGCCAAACGGCGCGTACTCGCGGCCATACAGGTGGCGGTAGCTGCGGTCGGTCAGGTTGCTGACGACCAGGTTCAGCTGGGTCTTGGGGGTAATACGGTACTTGGCGTTCAGGCCCACCAGCACCAGCGCGCCCTGCTCGATGGTCCAGGCATTGGCGCCCGAGCCGCCGTTTTTATAGGCCTTGCTGGTGGCAGCCACATTGCCACCCAGCGACCACTGCGTGCCCGGCAGCTGGTAGTTGGCGGCCACGCGCATGCTGTGGCGCGGCTGCTCGGTGCGGAAGCGCTGGTCCTTTTGCGGGCCGGCCACATACTCGGCACTGGTATAGGTGTAGCCCGCAGCCAGGTTCAGCTCGCGGCTCACCTGGCCGTTTACGCCCAGGTCAAAGCCCTGGCTGACGACCTTGCCCGCTGCGGTATAGCAGGCGCCGCCGCAGGCATTACTGGGGTTGTTGGGCACGGAGGAATCGAGCACCGCCAGGTTGGACTGCGCCAGGCGGAATACGGCGGCCGAGACATTGAGGCGCTTGTTCAGCAGCTCGCCCTTGATACCCACTTCGTAGTTGGCGCCCACCACCGGGTCGAGCACATTGCCATCCTGGCTGCGGTTGGTCTGGGGGTTGAAGATGTCCGAGTAGCTGGCATAGGCCGAGTACTGGGCGTTGATGTCATACACCAGCCCGGCATAGGGCGTGACCACGCCCTTCTCCTTGGGCGCCACGACACCGGTCAAGCTGTTCTTGCGCTCGTAGTTGCTGATGCGGGTGCCGGTGATCAGCTTGAGCGCGTCGGTCAGGCTCCAGCGCGCAACGCCATAGACACCCATATTGCTGGTCTTGGTCTTGCTGGTCGATGCGCGCAGGCCATCGGGGATGGGGCCCAGGCCTTCGGGATCAAAGGTGTAGACATTGATTGGCGTGGTGGACGAGTAACCGGTGCCGGCATTCTCATCGCGGTAGCTGGTGCCGTTGACGCCCAGGGTCAGCTCATGGCGGCGGCCCAGAAAATCAAACGGCCCCGTGGCATAGACATCGACCACATTGGCGTGCATGACCGAGGTGTAGTTGCGCTGGCGGCTGCCGATGAAGAGGCCATCGCCGGTCACCGGGTTCAGGTTGCCCGAGAGGCTGCTGAAGTTCTCGATATCGTTATTGGTCTTTTGCCAGGAGTAGTTGGCCTTCAGGCTCCAGGCGCCGGCCAGCTGCTTGGCCAGGCCCACGGTGTAGATGTTGTAGTCGCGCACCGAACGGTGGTCGGCATCGCCCCAGAAGGACGAGCGGGGCAGCCCGGCATCGCTGCCATCGGCCGCCAGCGGCACGCCAAAATGGCCCCGGCTCGTGTCCTTTTGCAGCTGCACGCTGGCGCTCAAGGTGGTCGTGGGGCCCAGGTCGGCCTCGACAATGCCGTAGCCCGCATAGCGGTCACGGTAGACATAGTCGGTAAACGACTCGCTGTTATCAGACACGGCCACCAGGCGGCCCCGGATCACGCCCGAGTCGATCAGCGGGCCGGACACATCGCCGACCAGGCGCCGCTCTTTCCAGGAACCCAGCTGGACTTCGCCCTGCGCCTGGAAGGTGTCGGTCGGGCGCTTGAGCACCATATTGACCGTGCCGCCCGGGCTGCCAGCACCGGCCATCAGGCCAGCCGCGCCTTGCAGCACCTCGACCCGGTCGACAAAGGCGCTGTCGAACTTGGGCGAGCGGTTGCCGCTGTCGATGCCCGAAGGCGTGGCCATGCCATCGACCTGGGCCTGCATGCTAAAGCCCCGGCTGTAGTAGTTGGCGCCAATGCTGCCACCATCGACCGCAAACACGCCGCTCACTGCGCGCAGCGCATCATCGACCGAGGTCATGCCGGCGTCGTCCATCTGCTGGCGGGTGATGACCGTCAGGGTCTGCGGCGTTTCGCGCTGGCTCAGGTTCAGCTTGGAACTGGTGCTCGAATGCGCCGCCGCATAGCTGCCACTGCCCTCGGTGGTGCCGCTGCGCTGGGCCGCGGCCGTCACGGTGACCGTGTTCAAGGTCATGTCCGATGCCCCAGCCGCGCTGCCAGCTGCCGCAGGGTTGGCCGCCGGCAGCTTGCGCAGCACATAGGTCGCGCCCCCTTGCTTGACCACTTCAAAACCGCTGCCGCCCAGCAATTGGGCAAAGCCCTCCGCCTCGCCATAGCTGCCTTGCAGGCCGCCGCTGCGCAGCCCCGCCAGGGTGGACTGCTCAAACACCAGCTGCACGCCTGCCGTGGCCGCGTACTGCGCCAGCACATCTGAGAGCGGGCCCGCGGCAATCGCATAGCTTTTGGCGCCGGCAGCCGGCTCTGCCGCCAGGGCCCAAGGTGCCGCCAGCGCCAGGCCTGCGGCACTGCCGCCAACCAAGGTGGCACGGATCGCGCCATGCAGCAAAGCCAGCGCAAAGCGTTCGCGGTGCCGGCTGCGGCGGTGGGAAGAGAGAGTCATGGTTCGTCGTCCTGGTGATCTGGAAAGAAAAGAGCGGCACTGCATAGCGCCATTGCCCTGTACACCGAACGAGATCCAAAAAGTGATCACCTGAAGCGAAAAATAGTGGGAAAAATTTTCGCGGTGGCAAAAACCGGCTGCAGCGGGCTGCAAAACAAGCAGCGGTGGCCGCAAGACAAGCAGCGGTGGCTGCAGAACCTGCGGCTGTGGTGGCCAGCCATGCACACCCCAGCAACGCCCCTGTCGCTCTGGTGATGCCCCCAATACGCCCGTCAGCAAAGCGTAAGATCATGCAGATACATTTTGTAATATAAAGCAGCAAACGGTCTGTGCGCCGCGCTTCCAGCAGCACTGCGCCGCCGTCAGCCAGCCGCACAAAGACAGGCATCCATCAGCCAACCAGGACAGGGGGAGACCATGGCAAGACGCAAGAAAAGCAGCGGGTTCGAAGACATGCTGGATCTGCTGGCGCTGCTCCCCTGGTGGATTTGCGTGGCACTGGCGGGAGCGAGCTATGTCTTCCTGCACCGTTGGGCCGTGGTGCCCCCAACGGCAGAGCTGGCAGGCCGCCCCGCCGACATGATGGCAGCTGTCGTCCAGAAGGGGCTCATCTTTGGGCTGGCCTCCATCGGCCAATACCTGCTGCCCTTGATGTGCTTGATAGCCGCCGCTATGTCGGCCTGGCGCAGAAAGCAGCGCAAGGCCCTGGTCAGCACGGTGGCGCAGGCGCAAGATGTGGCCGCGCTGGGCGACATCAGCTGGCGCGAGTTTGAGCTGCTGGTGGGCGAGGCCTACCGCCTGCAGGGCTTTCGCATCATTGAGCTGGGCGGCAATGGGCCCGACGGCGGCGTAGACCTGGTGCTGCTCAAGGGCAGCGAAAAATTCCTCGTGCAATGCAAGCAGTGGAAGGCCCAGAGAGTCGGTGTTGCGATCGTTCGTGAACTCTATGGCGTGATGGCCGCCAGGGGCGCGACGGGCGGCTTTGTGGTGACCTCCGGCCGGTTCAGCAACGATGCCCAGGAATTTGCACGGGGTCGCAATATCACCCTGGTCGATGGCCACCAGCTGTTGGCGATGGTGCAGCGCGCGCGGCAATCGCTGGTGAATGGTCCCAAGGCTACGCAAGCCAGCGGCAGCCCGGTTGCTGCGCCAACGCGCACCACGGTTGCGACGGCCTCGGCTACCGCCCCTGTCGCAGCAAGTCCTGCCCCGGCCCAACCCGCCTGCCCGCGCTGCAGCGCCGCGATGGAGCTGCGCACTGCACGCCAGGGGGCAAATGCGGGCAAGTCCTTCTGGGGCTGCTCGACCTTCCCGGGTTGCCGTGGCACGCTTGCGGCAGCGTGATGGATGGCTGAAGGTCTGCCGATGCGCTTGTTCTCCACCCCTCGCCATGCCAGCCATTGCCCATCCACGCGCTCGCTGCTGCTGCTGGCCCTGGTCTGCTGCGCCGCACCGGCCTTTGCGCAAAAGCCGGTCTACCGCTGCGAAACGGCCGGCCGCGTGAGCTACTCGGATGCGCCCTGTGTGGGCGCTACGGAAATCGATGCCACGCCCACCCAGGGCATGGACAAGATGACAGGCAAGAGCCGCAAGGGCCAGGACGTGCAGCGCGCCGAACGCAACGCTGCCTTCGCAGAAGCCATCCAGCCCCTGACAGGGATGAACGCCGATGAATACCGGGTCCACCAGCGCCGCTTCAAACTCAGCCCCGCCGACAAGCTGGAATGCGCGCGTTTGGACAACCGCCTGCCCGGGCTCAAAAAGTCTGTGCAAGCAGCTGCAGCCAACGACCTAGCCCAGGCCGAGGTCGATCTGTACAAAGCGCGCAAGCGCTTCAATGATCTGAACTGCTAGCCGCTAACTTGTTTTTTAAAACGGCGAAGCAGAAGCCAGCGCTTGCCAAAAGCCAGCGCTGGCTTGTGTCAATCCAAGGGAACATTCCCCAAGCCCATTCCATGGCCATGGCGATCCTTGACTTGGAGCTGCCCACCAAAGCGATTGTTGGGTTCGTTACTCAGATAGCCGGTCATCAGCACGCCATCGCGAGTCCACAGGCATCGCACCGACGGAAACTCGGCGTCGATACGGTTGCACACGACCTGTCCGTCTTCGCTGGTCAGGTAGTCACCATCCAAGGCCGTCAGTGTCACGAGCTTGAATACCGGGAGGCTTTGACCGTAGAAGCCCATCCACCACTGGCCCAGCAGGCCTTGCAAGCTGGCAGCATCCGGCTCCAGCGACATGCGCACAATGCGCTTGGGCTCCTCACCGGGGATGGAGGCAATGCCCACCAAACGGTTGTCATCGTAGCCTTGTCGTACCGCATTCTCAGAAAAGCGAATCGACAGATCGCCTGCGGAATCCACCAAATGTCCGCTCGCTGGCGGTCCACCCAAAGCGCGGCCACCAGCGTATCGGTTGAGCGGAAAACTGGCATTGATGCCTTGGTACAGACCGCTTCCCATATGGAAGGTCGGTGCACCATCTGGCCGGTAATTGAATACCTGGGCCAGCACCATGCCGTTTTGCACATCGATGGCAAAACCCCGCCCCGGTTTACCGAGCAGTTCCTCCTCTACCACCCAGGTTCCACTGCTGGGGCTGGTCACCGGGTGGCAGTTGCGCGGATAGCCAACATATGCGTCGATAAAGGAGCCACAGCCAGTGATGGACACCTCTCCGCCACCAGCCACCGTGATGCCCTGAAGCGGCAGTTGTTGACTGACACCATTGCTCAGAATATCAACCGTGCCGTAGACATCGATACCCGCAATATGCAGACGCAGCGACTGTATATTTGCCTGCTCCGTGGGGATGCCACCATCGATGGGTTTGCAGGTATAAACATCCCGGCCATCCAGCCGCTCGCAATCCATTCGCTGCCGCAAATCACCGGGTATGTCGCGCAAGGTCATCAGCATTCCACGACCCGGGGTGGCAGAAGCACTCAGAGACATATTTGCAAAAAACGCCACCTGGCGATCGGCATCTACCGCCGAAACAATGAATCTGCGGGACCGTCTTTGGATCCAATAGCGGTCTTCAAATTCAGCACTTTGCATATGAAAGCGCTGTATGGCGACCTCCTCCTCGCCAGGAAACTGCACCGTGCCTTGCAGGCCATTGGCAAAGCTGACGGTGACATTGCCGGGCGATCCATCCTCCACGGCATCCCTTGCGGCACTGCCAAAACTGCGCCCACCGCTGTAGCGGTTCAGCGGGGCAGTGATGGTATTGCCGTCCATCTGGCCAGTGGCCATATAGAAAGTGGCATCGCCATTTTTCTCATAGCCAAATGCCTGCATGAAAAAGGTATTGCCCTGCACATCAATGGCAAGGCCGCGCCCTGGTTTGCCATCGAGCTCTTCGCTGATGATCCAGGTGCCCGCTTGCGGCGTGAAATCGCGCGCAGCCCAGCTGGAGACATGTGAAAAAGCAAGGCCTGCTGCAAGCACGGCCGTGCGTAAGGCTTGGATACGGATGGGAAGGCGCACTCTCTCTCCTATTTGATTATCAAATCAGTATAGATGAGCAGTTTATAAATTCCCCAAAGAAAGTGACAGCCCTCGCAACGGCACCGGCTATATATCACTCCGAATCAACGCCCCATTTTTAGGCCTAGCCTGCATTAATCCCGCTAGTAAGCTTGCTGAATACCTACGCACCATCACCTATGCAGCGCTGTGAAACATCCTCTGCATAACCCTGGTTCAGTGGAATGGACGCGGATCCTGAAGACCGCCCGCCTGCGCTCCGAACTGCTAGCCGCCGGGGCTTACTTGCTGAGCGACCGGCAAAACTGGGCAATGGCCTCGCCCGCCTGCCGCAAGGCCGCATCATCGAGCGCATAGGCCACACGGATATAGGGCCCCATGCCAAAAGCACTGCCATGCACGGTCGCCACGCCGGCCTCATCCAGCAGCGCGTTGACAACATCTTCATCGCTGCGCAGCAGCGTGCCCGCCCGGGTGGTTTTGCCAATCAGTTCCTCGCAGGATGCAAAGGCATAGAAGGCGCCCTGTGGGACATCGCACTGCAGGCCCGGCGCCTGGTTCAGCATCTCCACCACCAAGTCCCTGCGCCTTTGGAACACCGCCCGCGCGCTGACCACAAAGTCCTGCGGCCCCGTCAATGCGGCCAACGCGGCATGCTGGGAAATGCTGCAAGCGCCAGAGGTCTGCTGGCCTTGCAGCTTTTCCATGGCCTCGATCAGCCAGGCCGGGCCTGTGCAAAAGCCGATGCGCCAACCCGTCATCGCATAGGCCTTGGATACACCGTTCATCGTCAGCACCCGATCGCGCAAACGGGGCTCCACCTGGGCGATGGTGTGAAAGGCGATGCCGTCAAACACCAGGTGCTCGTAGATATCGTCGGCCAGCACCAGCACTTGCGGGTGGTCCAGCAGCACCTCTGCCAAAGCCTGCAGTTCAGCACGGCTGTAGACCGCACCGGTGGGGTTGGAGGGCGAGTTCAGGATCAGGCAGCGGGTGCGACTGGTGATGGCGGCCGCGAGCGCATCGGGGCTGAGCTTGAAACCGGTCTGCGCCGTGCATGGCACGGCTACCGCTTTGCCGCCACAGAGCTGCACGATCTCGGGGTAGCTGACCCAGTAGGGTGCGGGCACGATGACCTCGTCGCCCTCGTTCAAGCTGGCAGCCAGCGCATTGAAGATCACCTGCTTGCCACCGCTGCATACCAAGGTGTTGCGCCGCCAGTCCACGGCCAGCCCGTTTTCTTGCTTGAACTTGGCAGCCACCGCTTCGCGCAGATCGCGCAGGCCAGCCACCTGCGTGTAGCGGGTGTGGCCGGCGCGGATGGCGGCGATGCCGGCCTCGCAAACATGGGCCGGCGTGTCGAAGTCGGGTTCACCGGGGCACAGGGATATGACCTGCGCACCGGCGGCCCGGCGCGTTGCCACGCGGTCCATGACCCGGTAGGTGGCCGATGGTTTAGCCTGGGCCAGGAAGCGATTCAAACCATGGGCAGGCGCATTCATTGCTGCGTCCTCCAGCTGGTGAGGCCCATCAGCTCCAAGGTCGATTGGCCGTTTTGCAACGCCTGCATCATCCGGGCTTCCTTGTCGGCACGCAGCTGCCCCTGGGCCAGGCTGCGCTCGGCCTGTGCAGCCGGTATCACCAGCACACCATCGTCATCGGCCACGACCAGGTCGCCAGCGGCCACCGGCGTGCCGGTAAAGCTGATGGGCTGCCCCGCCGACGGCGCACTGGCCTTGATGGTGCCGCGCATCGAGATGCCGCGCGAAAACACCGCAAAGCGCCGTGCGGTAAGGGCCGCAATATCGCGCACGCCCCCATCAATGACCAGGCCGGCAATACCGGCGGCCTCTGCGGCCACGGTCAATACCTCCCCCCAATACCCAGCGACAAAGCCACCGGTGGAGATCACCAGGATGCTGCCACGCGGCGCCCGCTCCATCGCAATATGGATGGACAGGTTGTCGCCGGGTGAGCATTCCAGCGGATACGCAGGCCCGGCGACTGATGCGCCCGCCCATACCGGACGGATGGCCGCATCGACGGCACTGGTGGCCAGGCCAGAGGCCTCGAACAAGGTGGAGGTTCCCAGCTTGCAGGCCTGGGCAAGCTGCTCGGCTCCGTAAAACGTTGTCATGCTCAGTCCTTGGTTTGCAGTTGGTGGTAGCCCAGCGCAGCACGCGCCTCGCCCAAGGAGGTACCTTGTGCGATCTGCTCGCGGATGCGCGATTCGCTCTCCTCGATCTTGCGGGCCGTTGCTGCCACATCGCGGGCGCGGTGGCGCGGCACAATGACCACGCCATTGGCATCGGCCACCACGATGTCGCGCGATGCGACTCGCACCGTACCGACGGCCACCGTGGTGTTCAGCGACTCGACCTGGACCCGGTCCTTGCCGGTGCGCATAAAGCGGCCCACGCTGAAAATCGGGTAGTTATCGCCCAGCGCCTTGCCCACATCGCGGCACACGCCATCGATCACCGTTGCCGCAATACCGCGCAGGCCGGCGTACTGGGTCATGATGTCGCCCCAGACCGTGCAGTCGCTGCGGCCATCGTTGTCGATCACCACCACATCGCCTGGAGCGACGTCATCGATGAAATCACCCACCGTGCCGGGCGGGTTGCTGGCCGGCACGTATTTGACGGTAAAGGCCGGACCGACCACCGTTTTGCTGTAGTTCGCCAGGGGCATGATGCCCAGGGCCTGGCCGTGCAGGCCCAGCTTGTCCATGGCATCGGACACGCCGGGCGTATCCAGTCCTTCAAACAGGGCAACCAGTGCCTGGTCTTCCTGGCTCATTTTTTGGGGATGGGTCATGGTGTGTATCGCTCGATAAAGAAAAGGGCCATCGCCCGGTGATCACTGCGGCTGCGCGGCAATCGCTTCAAACTGCCGGTCATGCATGACCTCGGCCACGGAGCGCCCCGCGCGCACGGCGGCCACCATGCCGTCCTGGCGATGGGCAATGCGCTCGCCCAGGTCCAGCACTTCGTCGATACGGCCCGCTGGTATGAAGACCGTGCCGCAGCGATCGGCAATCACATAGTCGTCCTGCTGCACGGTGACGCCAGCCATCTGCACGGGCTGGGCCGCATGCAACTGCACCACGCGGTTGCGGGCGCTGACCATGGTCAGTCCACGGCCATAAACGGGATAGCCAATGTCTGCACTGCCATCGATATCGCGGCTCAGACCATCGATGACGGTGCCGCGCACCTGCCTGGCAACTGCGGCATTGGCCAGGATGTCGCCCCAGCAGGAGATGCCCTCCACCCCGCCGGCAACCACGAGCACGCGGTCATCCGAGACCACGGCATCGATGACGGGAGAGATCAGGTGCACGGCAGGCTTGGCATCGCCCTTACGGCCCAGCTGTATGGTGCTGGCAAGCCCAACCAGCTTGGGGCAGTTCCACAGCGGCAGCAGGCCGACCGTGGCCCCGGGCAGGCCAAGAAAATCGAGCGCGTCGGAGACCGTATTGGTGTCCAGCGCCCTGAGGCGTTCAAGGTGGAGATTTGAGTGGGTCATCGCGTGCATTCCAGGGAAGTGCTGGCATCATCCGGTCCGCGATCTGATATGTGAAATACTTATCAAATATCTCTCTGATACGAATATCAGAATAGAAATATCACTCGAAGGAGAGCACCATGAGCCACATCGACTTTCGCCTGATTCGCCAGCTGTGGATGTTCCTGGCCGTGGCCGAGGAGCAGAACTTTGGGCGGGCTGCTGCACGCCTGTCCATGTCGCAGCCGCCGTTAACCGAGCAGATCAAGGTGCTCGAGCACTCGCTCAAGTTGCAGCTGTTCGAGCGCTCCAGGCGTGGCACCAAGCTCAGCCCTGCGGGCGCGGCCATCCTGCCAGCAGTGCGGCAGTTCGCACTGCAGGTGGAGCAGCTCGAGCGCGTGGTGCGCGAGGTTGCAGCCGGGCAATCCGGCGTGCTGCATGTCGGCGCCATAACCTCCGCCATGCTGGACACGGTACCGCCATTGCAGGACTACATGCGCAGCCAGCACCCCCATGTGACGGTCTTTGTGCGCGAGATCGACAGCGCCGATGCCATACCCGCGCTGCAAGCCGGCGATCTGGACCTGGCTTTTGTACGCTTGGAGGGCGATGTGGGCCAGGGCATTGCCACCTTGCCGATGATGGAGGACCGGCTGGCCGTCGCCTTGCGCAAGGACCACCCCCTTGCGGGCCAATCCCAGGTCCGCCTCAAGTCGCTGAGCCACGAGCCCATGGTGATGTCGTCGCGCCAGGTCAGCCCGGTGTATTTCGACATGCTGGTGGGGGTGTGCCGCGCCCAGGGCTTTGCACCGCGCGTGATGCATGAGGTGCGCTCGGTGTCTTCACAGATCGCCTATGTGAGCTGCGGCCAGGGCGTGGCCCTGGTGCCTGCTTCCATGCGGCGCCTGGCGCCCGAGAATGTGGTCGTCCGCCCGCTGCGCGAGAAAACCATGGTGGTCACCGCTGCGGCCGCCTGGAATGCGGAGCGCCACCATCCCTTGCTGGACGAGGCAGTCGCCTGGCTGCATGCGCAACGCCTATCCAGGAAGACCCACGCAGCCTCGGCCGGCTAGCTTGTCAGCACTGCACCTGGCTGCGCTGTGGGCGGTTAAAGATTCAACGCCAACTCCGGCCCCTCCGCCCAGGACACACAGGTACACATCGCATGGCCGCGCAATGCAGGCGCAATGCTGTCGCGGTGGATGGGGGTGCCGCTGACCACCTCCGTCAGGCAGGCGCTGCAAACACCGCGCCGGCACTCATAGCCCGTCCAGGCGCCTGCGGCCAGCAAGGCATCGAGCAGCGATTGGCCAGGCGCCACATCGATGCGCTGGCCCGACTGCACCAGCGTGACCCGCAATGGACCGTCGCTGGCGTCGGCAGCCGCGCCAAAGCTCTCGCTGTGGATGCGCTCGGGCGCCCAGCCCAGCTGTGCGGCAGCGGCGCGCACGGCGGCCACCAAACCGGTAGGACCGCAGACATAGACCTGGCTGCCGGGCACTTGCGCGGCCAGCAAGCCGGGCAGGTCCAGGCTGCTGCGGCCGATATGGGTCTGACCAGGCAGGCTTGGGTCCAACGGCCACTGCCGGGCGAGGTCGTGCACGATCTGATGCAAGGCAAAGCTTTGCCCTGCTTGCTGCAGATGCTCGGCCATGCTCAGCAACGGCGTGATGCCGATGCCGCCGCCGATCAAGAGCGTGTACGGTGCATCGGGCTGCAGTGCGAATTCATGGGCCAGCTCCAGCACGCGCAGCCTGTCCCCCACGGCCAGCTGGTCGTGGATGAAATGCGATCCGCCCTGGCTCTGCGCGGTGCGCAGTACGGCGATGCTGTAGTGGTCCAGTGCCGGGCCGGTGTGCAGCAAGGAGTAGCGCCGCACGCGGCCGTCCAGGTCCAGGGCGATGTGGGCGCCGGGTTCTGCACCGGGCAGCAGCTGGCCTTCGGGGTGGCGCAGCACCAGGCGCACAATGTCGGCGGCGATGGCTTGCTTGTCAGCAACCACCAGGTCCAGGCTTGTCAGGGGTTCCATGGGCATTCTCAAGGGTTGTAGGGCGAGGCTTCCAGCAGGCGCCAGCGCTGGGGCAGGTTCAACGGCGTGCTGCGCCAGCTGTCCACCTGGAACTCGATCCAGCGCCCGGTTCCTCCTGTCTGGTCAATGTCGGCATCGACCCCAAAATGGGCGCGCGCATGGCCGGTCAGCTGCAACTGGCGCGCGCCTTCAAAATCTGGAAAGACCAGGCCGCAGCGCGACTCCAGCTCCAGGTTGCCCAAGGTGTTGAACATGCTGTTGCCGTTGAAATCGGGGATGCGCAGCACCTGGCCTTGCTGCTGCACAAAGCCGGGCCGGCCACCCCGGTGCGATATATCGGCGTCCTCGCTAGGGCCCAGGCTGGCGATGAACAAGGTATCGGCGCCCGCAATCCAGGTCGAGGTGGCCTCGTCCAGCAGCGTGCCTGAGGTGGCAGCGGTACGGGTGCGGTGCTCGGATGCCGCTTCTGCCTCCAGCGGCAGCAGCTCGCGCTTTTGGATATAGCGAGGGCAGACCGGAAAGGCCTGGCCCACCGCCACCTCCAGTGCCTGCGCCGATGCCTGCGCTGTTACCTGGCTGACACGGCCATTGATGCGCAGGCGCCTGCGGGTCTGCAGTTCGATCAGCAGCACGGCGATGGATTGCGCGGGCTGCAGATCGGCGATGGGGGCCATGCTCGCCAGCACGCCCTGCGGGTCGCGGCTGGCCACGTGCAGGCTGCGCAGGTCATCGCTGGCCTGCACAAAGCCCGGCTCGCCACTCAGCATGCAAGCCCATATGGCGCCTGCCACATCGGCTGCGCCCAGCACGCACCAGCGCTGCTGGCCGACAAAGTTGCGTGCGGCCGCCGGAATGCCGGGGCTGATGCTGCGGCGGTTGATGAGCGCGGTGCCGCGCTCGCCCGTGCGCTCCTGCACCAGGCGTTCGCCAGCGTGAAAGATGTGGTCGTCCATAGTGGCTCCTTGGTGGCGGCAGGGTCGCAACAGCTGTCAGCCAGGCGGCTTAAAAGGTCACCAAGGTGTGGCCTGCATCCAGGTGGCGCGACAGATCCAGCACGCCGGTGGTGCCAGGGATGGTCTTGTCGCGCACCAGCGCAATGCCAGTGGGTGCCAGGCCTGCGCCCGCACCAAACACATCGGCGCAGCCGCCGCAGGCAACGATGTGGTCCAGCACCGCTTCATACAGCGCATGGCCGGGGTGTTCTGGCTTGACCAGCTCGGCAGGCCAGCGCACGCCCGTGCCTTGGAACACCAGGTCAAAGTCCCGGTTCTTTTCCTTGAGCTCATAGGCCAGGAACAGCGCGTTCACGACACGGCCCAGCGCTTCTTGGGTGCCGGATTGGGGATCGGAAAAAACAACGATGACGGTTTTCATAAATAGACCTTTCGAGGACGGCGTAGTGACAAAACTGGAGTTGCCGTCTCGGAAGCAAATTTATCTATTTACTCAAACGTGATAAATGCCAGATAATTGATTTGATTCTTCCATTTTTTGCAGTAATCACCCACCCCATGGACCGCCTTCACGCCATTGATGTCTTTCTGGCCATTGCCGATTTGGGCAGCCTGACCCGCGCGGCCGAGGCACTGGAGCTGTCCCTGCCCAGTGTGGTGCGCACCCTGGCTGCGCTGGAGAAACACCTGGGCGTGCGCCTTTTCAACCGCAATACCCGGCGCCTGGCCATCACCGACGAGGGCCGGGCCTACCGCGTACATGCGCTGGCCATCCGCGCTGCAGTTGCCGATTCAGAACAGGCGATGAGCCGGGCGCAGGCCGAGCCCTCGGGCAGCATCAGCCTGACGGCGTCCGTCAAATTTGGCGAGCTGCATGTGGCCCCGCTGGTGGCCAGCTACCTGCAGCGCTACCCGCAGGTAGAGGTGCAGCTCTTGCTGCTCGACCGCGTGGTCAATCTGGTGGAAGAAGGTCTGGACCTGGCCGTGCGCATTGCGCCGCTGCCCGATTCCAGCCTGGTGGCGCGCCATGTTGTGGACATCCACCAGGTGATCGCCGCCAGCCCCGCCCTGGTCGCCGCCTGCGGCATGCCCCAGCAGCCGCAAGACCTGGCCGCCCTGCCCTGCATCGAGTTTGGCGGTGTGGGCGATGCGAACCTCTGGGAGTTTGTCAGCAAGGGCCGGCCCGAGCGCGTCAAGGTAAAGGGCCGCATGCGCTGCAATACCGTCGGCGGCAATATCGCCGGTTGCATCGCCGGCCAGGGCTTTGGCCGTTTTCTGCACTACCAGGTGATGGATGCGATTGCGCGCGGCGAGCTGGTCCGCATCCTGCCCGGCCACGCACCCGCGCCCCGCCCGCTGTCCCTGGTCTACCCGAGCAAGCACCATGGCACGGCGCGGGTGGCAACCCTGGTCGAGCATCTGGCTGAGCAGCTGCGTGCGCGGCTGGGGGAGTTTGCGCCTTCTGCACAAAAGCGCTGAAAGGCTGGGCTGCAGCAGCGCCGCTAGTTGGCCGTCGCGGTACCGGCCAGCTCGCCTTTGAAGCGCCCCGCCAGATGCTCGATAAATGCCCGTACCACCGGCGGCAAGCCGCGCCTGGTGGTGAACACGATATGCACAATGCCGGTCTCCGTGCGCCATTGCGGAAACACATGGACGAGGCTGCCGCGCTCGAGCTCCTTGCTGCAAAAGTGTTCGGGCAACAGCGCAATGCCCAGGCCAGCCAAGGCCGCTGAGCGCAGCGCGCCAAAATCGGCGCAGGTCATGCGGGGCGTGTGGCTGATGGCACTGGGCTGTCCATCGCCATTCCAAAACTCCCAGCTGATGGGGCCAGTCTGCTCGGTGCTGGCCAGGGTCGGCAGCTCGCCCAGCAGCTGCAGATCGCCCTTTTTGCACTGCCTGGCCAGGCTGGGCGCAGCCACCAGAATGCGGCTTGAATGGCCCAGGGTGCGCATCACCAGGGCGGCATCGGTCGTCAAGCTGGTGCGCACGCGGATGGCCACATCGATGCGCTCGTCGATCAGGTTGACGGGCCGATCTGCGGCCACCATCTGCAGCTGCGCCTTGGGGTAGGTCTGCAAAAAATCGGTCAAGGTGGGCGAGAGGATTTCCATCAGCCCCAAGGGGCAGCTGCAGCGCACGACGCCATGGGGCTCGCCCAGCGCATCGGACACCACGGCATCGGCCTGCTGCACATCGAGCACGATGGTGCGGCAGCGCTCGTAAAAGGCCTGGCCTACCTCGGTCACCCGAAAGCGCCGGGTGGAGCGCTCGATCAAGCGCACACCCAAGCGCGACTCCAACGCCGCAATGCGCCGACTCAAGGTGGACTTGGGCATGCCCAGCGCACGGCCCGCCGCAGCAAAGCCGCTGTGCAGCACCACCTCGGCAAACAGCGCGTAGTCGTTGATATCTCGCATGGGCCTCGCTTCCGGTTTTTGTCTCAATATTGGAACAATGATATCCACTTTACCCGTCTACTCAAAACTTTGTTCCACCTGCATCATTACATCACTGCGACGAACGGTTCGGCGCACACCTCAAGGAGTAGGAAAAATGGAACGCAAGTTTGACAACAAGGTCGTCGTAGTCACCGGTGGCACCAGCGGTATTGGCCTGGCCACCGCCAAGAAATTTGCCAGCGAAGGCGCCTATGTGTTTGTTACCGGCCGCCGCCAGCAAGAGCTGGACAAGGCGGTCCAGGCGATTGGCCCCCGTGCTACCGGTGTGCGGGCCGACATGTCCCAACTGGCCGACATTGACCGCCTCTACGACGCCGTGCAGCAAAGCCATGCGCAAATCGATGTGCTGTACGCCAATGCCGGCGGCGGCTCGATGCTGCCCCTGGGCGCCATCACCGAGGAGCATTTCGATGCCACCTTTGGCACGAATGTGAAGGGCCTCGTGTTTACCGTGCAAAAAGCTTTGCCGCTGCTGCGCGATGGCGCCTCCGTCGTGCTGACCGGCTCGGTCGTCGGCTCCACCGGCACCGCCGCCTTCAGCATCTACAGCGCCTCGAAAGCTGCCGTGCGCAATCTTGCCCGCAGCTGGACGCTGGATCTGAAGGAGCGCGGCATCCGCGTCAATGTCGTCAGCCCCGGCCCCATCCGCACCCCTGGCCTGGTCGAGTTGGCTGGCAACGATGCCGCGCAGCAGCAAGGCCTGCTGGACTATATGGCCAGCCAGGTGCCGATCGGCCGCGTCGGCGAAGTCGACGAAATCGCGGATGCGGTACTGTTCCTGTCTTCGCCGCAAGCCAAGTTCATTGCTGGCACCGAGCTGTTTGTCGATGGGGGCATGGCGCAGGTTTGAGGCATGGGGTGCAGGTATAAAGCAGTGGGTTGCAAGCGCAGCGAGCTGCCCATCTCCCGCAAGGACTGCATGCTGCGCCCAGCCGCAAAAAAGGCCCGCATGCGCGGGCCTCGTCTTGGCAGCGAAAAGGCTTAGGCGGCTGAGCGGCCAGTGCGCTTTTTGCGCATAAAGGCAAAGAAGCCCACACCAGCGAGCAGGCCCGAGGTCAGGACCAGGTTCCATTCGGACAGCGTGGGCACGGGCACCGATACCGTGGGAGCGACCGGTGTGGTCACTGCACCATCGTCGGCACAGACCTGGACCCAGCCCGGCCAGCCCCCGCTCATCGCCACGGTGATGCTGTTGACGGTGGCCGGGGGATTGTTGGTCAGCGTCAAAGTACCGGACGAGAAGGGGGATGCCGTTCCGGTGTATCCGGTGTCCTTGATCACCAGCGGGTTGGTTGCGCTACTGCCCGCCAGCGGCTCGCCAATGTCTGCAGCAACGGATTGGTACAGATCACCGTTGAGGCGCACACGCAGCGACGAACCCAGGGTCCGGATTCCGTGGGCCTTGATGCTTACCGTACTGGTCTGCAACGGTTTGTCAAAGGTGTAGGTGCACGACTGTGCGCCGCCTGTGAGTTGGGCTGTACCTGGCTCAAAAGGCCCTTGAGTAATCGTGTTGTCTTGACAGGTTCCGCTCACGGTAGCGGTGACGGCGCCATAGGTGGTAGCGCCACCGCTGCCACTGACAAAACACTGTTGAGCGGCATGGGCTGCATGGAGCGTGCCGAGGCTGAGAAGTACTGCAGAAGCCAAACGAAAAGTGGGGAACATACTGATACATGCAGTTGCACTAGGAACCAATATGTTAACAGCGGACCCAGTACCGTTACGGCAAAAATTGACCTATATCAATTCATTTTTTTCAATAAAAACAATAACAATCAACTTTTTCTCAAAGATAGAAACCTTCTTGAACAACGCATGCAAAGTAGATTTTTTAACCAAATTGTCAATTATCCAGACCTGATTGATACACAAAAAAATGCCAGCTCGGTTGGCTGAGCTGGCTGAAGGCCGGTAAGCGAGAGAGCGCTTGGTCCACCGGCGAGGAGACAGGCAAGCGGGCACAGGGCTCGCTTGCGTATGGATCAAAGGTCAGAACATCAGAAGGCGGCGGGGCGCCATTTGAGCAGGCGTTTTTCCAGGCGGGTCAGCAAGAAATCGGCGCCCAGGGCCACCACCGCCAGCACGATCATTGCGGCGAACACACCACTGGCGTTGAATGCGCCCTGCGCGGTGGAGATCAACAGGCCGATACCCTCTTTGGCGCCGAGGAACTCGCCCACCACGGCGCCGACCAGCGCAAAACCAAAGCTCACATGCAGGCTGGCCAGAATCCAGGACATAGCCGATGGAATGACCACCGACAGGGTGACCTGGCGCGGCGATGCACCCAGGATCTGGGCATTGGCAATCATGTACTTGTCGGCTTCACGCACGCCCTGGAAGGCATTGGCAAACACCACAAAGAAGACCATCACGACGGCCAGCGCCACCTTGGAGGCCATGCCCAGGCCCAGCGCAATCACGAACACCGAGCCCAGCACCACGCGGGGGATGGAGTTGGCGATCTGGATGTAGATGGAGAACACATCGGACAGCAGCTTGTTGCGGCCCAGCACAATGCCGCAGATGACGCCAGCGATGGAGCCGATCAGAAAGCCGATCACCGTTTCTTCCAACGTGACCAGCACCTGCTGCCACAGCGGGCCTTGTGATGTGCCGTCGCGCATCCACTCCACAATCTGGTTCCAGATCATCGAGGGCATCGAGTAGAAGAAGGGGTCGATCCACTGCATGCGGGCCGAGACTTCCCAGCCGCCGAGGACCAGCACCAGCACCAAGAGGCGCAGCCCGATGATGACGGCCTTGCGGCGCTTGATGGCGGCCTGCGCGGCAATGGATTCCTGCGCGAGCGCGGCGTCGCTGACGGCAGCGGGGGTGTGGTCTGCCGCAGCCGACACGGGTGCCGGGCTGCGCGCGGCGTTGGGGTTCAGGGTGAGTTCAGACATGGTGTGTTCCTTGCCTTGTGTTTACTGGATATGGACTTCTTCGCGCAGGTCATCCCAGATGCGCTTGGACAGGTCGATGAACTGCGGGTCGTAGCGCACCTCGCTCATCACGCGGGGGCGTGGCAGGTCGATCTCGTAGACGCGCTTCAAGGTGGCGGGGCGGGCCGTCAGCACAAACACGCGGTCGGCCAGCGCAATGGCTTCCTCCAGGTCATGGGTCACAAACACCACCGAGCCGCCGGACGCCGACCACAGGCGCAGCAGCTCATCCTGCATCAGCGTGCGGGTCTGCATGTCCAGCGCCGAGAAGGGTTCGTCCATCAGCAGGATTTCAGGCTGGTTGATAAAGGTCTGCGCCAGCGCCACGCGCTTGCGCATGCCGCCCGAGAGCTGGTGCGGGTAGTGGTTGCCAAAGCTGGCCAGGCCCACGCGGTGGATCCACTCATCGGCCAGCTTGAGCGCCTGCGCACGCGGCGTGCCACGAAAGATGGGGCCGGCTGCCACGTTGTCGCGCACCGATTTCCAGGGGAAGACGGCATCGGCCTGGAACACAAAGCCGATGCGCGGATCGATCTGTTCGACCTTCTTGCCCATCACGCGCACCTCCCCCACCGTCGGCTGCAGCAGGCTGGTGATCAGGTTCAAGGTGGTGGATTTGCCGCTGCCGGTGGGGCCGACGATGGCGATGAATTCGCCTTTGGCCACGCTCATAGAAAAATTGCGCAGCGCCAGGGTGGCCGTGCCGTCCGGCGCGATGAAGCGCAGCGACACCTTGTCAAATTCGATGGCAGCATCGGTTTGCTGCGTAGAGGCTGCGGCATTTTTGGGCTGCAGGGTGCTGGACGGTTGCTGGCTGGCAACCGCCTGGGTGGCATAGGACATGGGGAGTCTCCCGAAAGGGCTGGGGTTTGTGCGCCAACGGCAGCACGGCATGCCGCGCTGCTGGGCCGGTCGCGCCGCTTTTTACTTGGCGCTCAGGTAAGCGTTGGAATAGGTCTTGGCCAGGTCAATGTGCGCGCTCTTCACATTGGGCTTGTAGGCCGACAGCACCCGGAGCACGGTCTCGGGGCCGCCCTCGGGCATCTTGCCGTCCTTGGTGTACATGGGCAGCGAGGCTTTCAGCGCTGCCACATACAGCTCCTTGTCATTGCCGTAGTAGTCCTTGGGCATCTTCTCGGCAATCTCTTCGGCGCTGTGGCTGCTGATGTACTGCATGGTCTTACCAAAGGCGCGCGCGAGCTTGGCGGCCTGGTCCTTGTGGCTGGCGGCCCATTCGTTGCGCACATACAGGCTGGCGGCAGGGTAGAGGCCACCCAATGCCGCCTGGGTGCCCTCTTCGCTGCGCATGTCCACCAGTACCTTGGCGTCACCGGTCTTGAGCATTTGCGACACGGTCGGCTCAGTCGTCATGCCCGCCTGGATGCGGTCTTGCTTCATGCCGGCGATAAAGGAATTGCCAGCGCCCACGGGCAGCAGCGAGTAGTCCTTGCTGGCCACGCCTTCCTTGTCGACCAGGTAGCGGGTGAGGAACTCGGTGGACGAGCCCAGGCCGGTGACGCCCAGGGTCTTGCCCTTGGCATCGGCCATCGATTTGAAGCCGCCTGCAGCCGCCTTGGTGGACACCAGTTCCACCTCACCGGGCACCTTGCAGAACACCGCAATGGCCTGGATCTCCTTGCCCTTGGCCTGCAGGTCGATGGTGTGGTCGTAGAAACCCACCACGCCTTGCACGGCACCGGCGATCAGCTGGTTTTCTGCATCCACGCCGGCAGGCTGCGATTGCAGTTCCACCTTCAGGCCCTCTTCCTTGAAGTAGCCCAGCGACTCGGCCAGCTTGGCGGGCAGGTAGATGATCTTGTTGATGCCGCCCACCATGATGGTGACGGTGTCGTCTGCGGCCTGGGCAGCCGTGCTGGCCATGCAGCAGACAGCAGCAGCGGCGATGGCTGCCAGGGCATGGCGGCGGGTAGCGTGGAATGGGGTCATGCAGTGTCTCCTTGAAGTTGTGGTCCTGGCATCTGCAGTGGTGGCTCCCCGAGCTGGGCGACCGCATAATGCACCGGATAGGAACAGAGTCTAGAAACCGCACCCTTTCAGTGCGCTTTCGCTGCACTGCAGCATTTTTAGTGGTTATCCCTGATCTATTTGCGGGCGCCCGGCGCCCCACCTCCTCCGATGAAGATCCTTCTGGTCGAAGACAACCTGGAACTGGCCCAGTCCCTGGCCGAGCTGCTGCGCCAGCATGCTTTTGTGGTGGACCATGTGGACCGTGGCGATGCGGCCGACCAGCTGCTGAGCCAATCGCACTATGACCTGCTGCTGCTGGACCTGAACCTGCCCCAGTTGAGCGGCAAGGCCTTGCTGCGCCGCCTGCGTGAGCGGGGGGACAGCCTGCCGGTGATTGTGCTGACGGCCAGCGATTCGCTCGACCAGAAGGTGCTGTGCCTGGAGATTGGCGCCGATGACTACCTGGTCAAACCGGTGGAAGTGCGCGAGTTGCTGGCGCGCATGCAGGCCATTGCGCGGCGCCAGATGCCCGGGCGCGAGAACCAGGTGCGCTGCGGCAACCTGCAGCTGGACTTGCGCACGCGCCTGTTCAGCGTGGCGGGCGAAGAGCTGGCCCTGCCCCCGCGCGAGCGCAGCGTGCTCGAAGCGCTGATGCTGCAAAACGGCAGCGCGCTGCCCAAGCAGCGGTTGATGGATGTGATCTACGGCATGGACGAAGAGGCCAGCGCCGACGCGGTGGACCTGTATGTGCACCGCCTGCGCAAGAAGCTGCAGGCCAGCGACACCACCATCATGACCTTGCGCGGCGTGGGCTACCTGCTCAAGCAAAAACTGGCCGGCGGGGACTGAATGCTGCACAGCCTGCGCGCACGCCTGGCCCTGTGGCTGCTGCTGCCGCTGGCGGTGCTGGTGGGCCTGTGCGGCTGGTTTGCCCATGAGCATGCCGAGGATGCGGCCGACTATGTGCAGGACCATGACCTGCTGTCCTCGGCCAAGATCCTGGCCGACCGCCTGATCTGGGAAGACGGCGATGTGCGCGCCAGCGTGCCGCCTTCGGCACTCAGCCTGTTCATGTCGCCCGCGCGCGACCATGTCTACCTGAGCGTGATGGATGCGCAAGGCCAGCTGCTGGCGGGCCAGCAGAATTTTCCGCAGCCGCCAAAGCTGCAGCTGAGCGGCAGCGACAACGCCCAGTGGTATGACGCCGTCTGGCAAGGCCAGCCGATCCGCGCCGTCATCACGCGCCGGGCCATGTATGACGTGGCAGGCGCGCGCGAGATCACCATCCTGGTTGGCAAAACCACGCACAGCCGCGACAACATGGTGCAGACCTTGTGGTGGCCGACGATGGAATACCTGCTCTGGGCGCTGGCCGTGGCCGTGCTGGTAAGCGCCACCGCCTTGACCTTGGAGCTGCGCGCGCTGCTGCGCATGGCGCGCCAGCTGGCCGAGCGCCCGGCCCGGGATCTGGATTTTCACCTCGACTCGCGCCAGATCCACCAGGAGCTGCGGCCGCTGACCGATACCGTCAACCAGTTTGCCCGCACCATCCGCGCCCAGGTCGCGCGCCAGCGCCAGTTCATCTCGGATGCCGCGCACCAGCTGCGCACGCCGCTGGCCATCCAGGCCCATACCTTGGAGCAGGCGCTGGGCCAGACCCCTGCCGAGTTGGCCGCCCTGTCGGTCGCGCAGCGCCTGGCTGTGCTGCAGCGGCTGCAGCGCAGCAACCAGCAGTTGCTCAATGTGGCCAACCAGCTGCTGACCCTGGCGCAGGCCGAGGCCGGCGGCGCCGCCCAAACGCCGCAGTGGCTGGACCTGCGCGCGCTGTGCCTGCAGTGCCTGGAAGCCTTGGCGCCGGCGGCCGACCTCAAGCAGATCGACCTGGGCTGGGAAGAACGCGCAGCGCCAGCTGCAGCACCCGCCGATGGCGCAATGCCCTCAGCCGATGCGCATGCGTTTTCGCTCTACACCAGCAGCCGGCTGCTGCCCGAGCTGATTGCCAATCTGGTGGACAACGCGATCCGCTACACGCCGCCGCAAGGCCAGGTCACCCTGGGCCTGGAGGCCAGCGCCGGCAGCCTGCTGTTGTGGGTGCAGGACAATGGCCCGGGCATACCGGCGCAAAGCCGCGATCGGGTGCTGGAGCGCTTTTACCGCCTGGCCAATGACACGCCCGGCACCGGCCTGGGGCTGGCGATTGTGCAGGAGGTAGCACGTGCCACCGGCGCCAGCCTGCAACTGGCCGATGCCCAGCAGCGCTACACGCCACCCTTTGGCCCGGGCCTGCGCATCAGCGTGCGTTTTGTGCGCGCTGTGGGCGAGCACTAGGAACCGGTTCAAAGGGCCCGCAAATCCGCCGGTCCGTGCTGAGGTGGCGAGCTGCGGGCGGCCCCCTATCGCCCCGGCGCTCAGGAAAACAGGCCCAGACTCTTGGCATTGTCTTTGCCCTCATAGGGCGGAAAGACATCCAGCGCCAGGTCTGGATTGCCGATCAGCATGGCCTTGGTGTTGCTCAGCGCGTCAAAGCCCGCCTTGCCATAGTATTTGCCCATGCCGCTATAGCCCACGCCCCCAAAGGGCAGGCTGTCAATCCAGCAATGGAGATTGGTCTGGTTCACGCAGCCGCCACCAAAGGACAGGCTGCCCAGCACCAAGTCAATGTGCGCAGGGTTCTTGCTGAAATATAGGCCGCCAGTGGCTTTGGGTTGCGCTTCATCACGCCGAGGATCTCTTGGAGCTCGGTATAGGGCATCACCGGCAGCACGGGGCCAAAGATCTCCTGCTGCAACGCAGGGTCATCCCAGGTCGACGGATACAGGACCGTTGGCTCCACATAGCGGGCCTCGACATCGACCCTGCCGCCATGCACCACCTTGTCCGCAAGAATGTAGGAGGCCACCCGTTGCGCGTCATGGCTGCTGATCATGCGTGCGAAGTCTGGGCTCTGCTGGGGATCGGCTCCATACATCCTCACGATGGAGGCCTTGAGCTTGGCGATGAACGCATCGGCAACGCTGGCATGGACATACACATAGCCCGGCGCGATGCACCATTGGCCGGAGATGGCATTGTGTCCCCAGGCGATGCGATCGGCGGCGATGTCGAGGTTGGCGGTCTCGTCAACAATGGTGGGGTTCTGCCCGCCCAACTCCAGAATGACCGGCGTCAGGTTCTCAGCGGCTGCGCGCATCACCACCTTGCCCACGGCGGAGCTACCGGTAAAGAAGATGAAGTCAAACGGCAACGCCAGCAATGCGCCAATCTCCTCCCGCCCCCCGGTGACGATGGCCACATCCTCGGCATCGAAATACTGCGGCACGAGCTTTTGAAACAGCGCAGCGGTGACCGGCGTGGTGTTGGCAGGCTTGAGCACCACCGGGTTGCCAGCGGCCAGAGCAGCGATGGCTGGATCGAGCAGCAGCAGGATCGGCGCGTTGAACGGTCCGATCACAAGCGTCGGGCCATAGGGCTCTTTCAGCACCAGCCCGCTGTTGCCGGTGGCCTCCAGCCCCTTGGGAATCTCCACGCGCTGAGGCGCCATCAGCGCAGCCAGGTTCTCGCGGTAGTACTTGATGTTGCCCAGCGGCACGGTGATCTCAAACAGCTGCTCAAACGATGGCTTGCGGAAGTCTGCATACAGCGCGGCACAAAACGCCTCTTGGTGCTCCAGCAGCATCCGCTCCATGCGATCGAGCTGTGCGAGGCGCCACTGCGCTGATTTGGTCAGGTCGCTGAGGAAGCGCGCCTTCTGCGCATCCAGCATGGGTTGGAATTTGTTCGCCATGGCAAGTACCTCCGCACTAAGAACCTGTTCAAAGCACTCCATCTGCTGGACCTCGGTCGCGCCCATTCAGCGCTGCAACCATTTCTCCATTGTGTCGCTGTCTTTTTTCCTCGCGTTTGCTCAGCGCGCATTTGCTTTGGTTTGTGGCAGAGACAGGCAGCGGATCGCGACTGCCTGGATGCCCGGACGCCCGGACGCCCGGATGCCACCAGCGGCATGGCGCCAGCGCCGGGCCGAGCGCCCGCTACGGCGCGGTCTGCGCCCTCTTGGCGCCGGGCAGGGTTGCAGCCGGCTGGCGCGCCAGTTCGATAAAGGCGCGCACATAGTCGATGGCGGTGTCCGATTCGCGCGCCCCCAGAAAGATCTGCTTGGCAATGCCGCGCGGGCCCAGCCGCACCGGCACCACGTCCATCTTGGCGGCGTACTCCTCCACCAGCCAGCGCGGCAGCGCCGCCACACCCCGGCCGCTGGCGACCATCTGCACCATGATGTCGGTGGTCTCGATGGCCTTGTGGCGCCGGGGCGTGATGCCGGCGGGCAGCAGGAACTGGTTGTAGATGTCGAGCCGTTCGATATCGACCGGGTAGCTGATCAGCACCTCCTGCGCGAGCTGCTGGGGTTTGACATAGGCGGCAGAGGCCAGCGCATGGCCCCGGGGCACGACGAGTACCTGCTCATAGTCAAACACCGGCTCAAACTGCAGCCCGGGTTTGAACAGCGGATCGGGCGTGACCAGCAGGTCGATCTCATAGCCAAACAGCGCGCCGATACCGCCGAACTGGAATTTCTGCTTCACGTCCACCTCCACATCGGGCCAGGCGGCCAGGTAGGGCGAGACGACCTTGAGCAGCCACTGGTAGCAGGGGTGGCATTCCATGCCAATGCGCAGCGCGCCGCGCTCGCCCTGGGCAAACTGGCCCAGGCGCTCTTCGGCCAGGTCCAGCTGCGGCAGCACGCGGTTGGCCACCGCCAGCAGGTACTGGCCGGCCTGCGTCAGCCGCAGGCTGCGGCCTTCGCGCAGCCAGACATCCGTGCCCAGCTGCTGCTCGAGCTTCTTCATGCTGTGGCTCAGTGCCGATTGGGTGAGGTGGAGCACGCCGGCAGCGGCGGTGAGCGAGCCCTGCTTTTCGACCTGCTGGACGATGCTGAGGTGGATACGTTCCAACATTCAGATGAACCACATTCATGGATTTATGAGATAAAACCATTTTACTTCATGAGTAACCCGCTCTAACATCCGGCCCATCGACCTGAGCCGCGTGCTGTGCCCAAGGCAGCTCAGCTCCCCTGCATTCAACGATCGGACCCCATGAGCAGCGACATCCGCTTCACCCTCCAGCGCCTGCGTTTTGACGAGCACTACCAGCCCTCCGACAGCACGCGTATCACCACCAACTTTGCCAATCTGGCCCGGGGCCATAACCGGCAGCAGAACCTGCGCAACACCTTGCGGATGATCGACAACCGCTTCAACGAGCTGGCCCATTGGGACAACCCCAGCGCTGACCGCTATGCAGTGGAGCTGGACATCGTCACGGTAGCGATGCAACTGGGCGCGCAGCGCAACCAGGAGGCCTTTCCGCTGATCGAGATGCTGCAGACCCATATCTTCGACAAGCAGACGGGCCAGCGCAGTGCCGGCATTGTGGGCAACAACTTCTCGTCCTATGTGCGCGACTACGACTTCAGCGTGCTGCTGCCGGCGCACAACCTGGACCGGGCCGGCTTCAGCACCCCGGCGCATTTTGGCGATCTGCATGGCAAGCTGTTCAAGGCCTTTGCGGGATCCAGCACCTACCGGGACAACTTCAGCAAGCCGCCGGTGATCTGCATCAGCGCATCGACCAGCAAGGTCTACCAGCGCAGCGGCAACCAGCACCCGGTGCTGGGCCTCGAGTACCAGCAAAACGAGCTGTCGTCGACGGACCAGTACTTTGCCAAGATGGGGATGCAGGTGCGCTTTTTCATGCCCGCCAACAGCGTTGCGCCGCTGGCCTTTTACTTTGATGGCGACCTGCTGGGCGACTACAGCAGCCTGGAGCTGATTGCCACCATCAGCACGATGGAGACCTTCCAGAAGATCTACCGCCCGGAGATCTACAACGCCAATGCCGCCGCCGGAGCGCGCTACCAGCCGAGCCTGAAGCACGAGGATTACTCGCTGACGCAGATCGTCTACGACCGCGAAGAACGCAGCCAGCTGGCCATCCAACAAGGCCGGTTTGCCGAGGAGCACTTCATCAAGCCCTACCAGGGTGTGCTGCAAGCCTGGGCGGCCCAGGCCAGCGTTTAAGAACCTGTTCCAAGGCCTTGGCGCTGCGGCGCCATGCTGCCGATGTCACCTAGGCAACCCCCTTGCGCAGCGGCGTGCGCACAATGCCTTGCACGCCAACCTGCCCCTCATTTTTGAAAAGGAAATCTTTGATGTTTGAAACCTCCATTGCCGGCAGTCTGCCCAAACCCGCCTGGCTGGCCGAAACCAACAAGCTCTGGCCCCAGTGGATGGCAGAAGGCGATGCACTGCGCCAGGCCAAGGCGGATGCCACCTTGCTGTGGATCAAGGCCCAGGAAGATGCCGGTCTGGACATCGTGGGCGACGGCGAGCAGGCGCGCCAGCACTTTGTGCATGGCTTTCTGGAGCAGGTCGAAGGCATCGACTTCGACAACAAGGTGAAGATGGGCATCCGCGACAACCGCTACGACGCGATGGTGCCGCAGGTGGTGTCGGCCTTGCGCCTCAAGGGCCGCGTGCATGCGTTTGAGGCGCAGCTGGCACGCGCCCACACCCAAAAAAAGCTCAAGTTCACCCTGCCCGGCCCGATGACCATTGTGGACACCGTGGCGGACCGCTTCTATGGCGACAAGGTAAAGATGGCCATGGCCTTTGCCGAGCTGCTGAACCAGGAAGCGCTGGCCCTGCAGGCCGATGGCGTGGACATCATCCAGTTTGATGAACCCGCCTTCAACGTCTACATGAAGGATGCGGCCGACTGGGGCGTGCAGGCGCTCGAGCGCGCAGCGCAGGGCCTCAGCTGCACAACGGCGGTGCACATCTGCTACGGCTACGGCATCAAGGCCAATACCGACTGGAAGAGCACCTTGGGCGACGAATGGCGCCAGTACGAGACGGTGTTCCCGGCGCTCGCGCGCAGCAGCATCGACCAGGTGAGCCTGGAGTGCATTCACTCCCATGTGCCGCCCGATCTGATGAAACTGCTGGCGGGCAAGGATGTCATGGTCGGTGTGATCGATGTGGCAAGCGACACCATCGAGACGCCCGAGGAAGTGGCCGACACCATTGCCCGCGCACTGGAGTTTGTGCCCGCGGACCGCCTCTTCCCCTGCACCAACTGCGGCCTGGCACCCATGTCGCGCGATGTGGCCTGGGGCAAGCTCAAGGCACTGGCAGCGGGCACCCAACTGGCCAAGGAGCGGCTTGCTGCTGCTTGATACGCCAGCCTGAAAACCCAGCTTTAGGCACCAACCTGACCCGGTCCAAACGACCGGGTCGCCCTGACCGGGTCAGCTACTTTCAGCTACTGCACAAACCCGCTCACCCGCCCCCAGGCCTGGTGCATCTCGGCCACCAGCAGGGTCATCTGCGCGGCGACCGTCGTGCGCGCCTTGATGCCAAACACGCTCTGCCCGGCTGCTTCGTAGATCAGCTGGGCATTGTTGTGTTCGTGGATCGATGCGAACACATCACCGATCAGCGCCTGCTGCTGGGGCATGCCGAGCGGCGCGGGCGCATCGGCCTCGTCCCAGGCATCGATCCAGGCACTGCGCACCACACGGCAAGGCTTGCCGCTGTGGGCGCGTGAGATAACAGTGTCCTCGCTGCTGCTGGCGATCAGCCGGTCCAGCAATGCAGCGGGCGTGTGGTTCTCTTGCGCGGCCATCCACAAGGTGCCCAGCCAGGCGCCCTGCGCGCCGCTGCAGATGCTGCCCAGCACCTGCGCACCGGTGGCGATGCCGCCAGCGGCCAGCACGGGCGTGTTCTGCGCCACTTCCACAATCTGCGGCAGCAGCGACATAGTGCCCACGGTGCCGGTGTGGCCGCCCGCGTCATAGCCCTGGGCGACGAGCACATCCACGCCCATGTCCAGCGCCTTGCGCGCATGGCGTACTGAGCCGATCAGCGAGAACGTGAGCTTGCCTCTGCGCTTGGCCTCGGCAATCAGCTCGGCGCGCAGGCCGATGGCCGTTGCCACCGCGCAGGCCTGGGAGTTCAATACCGCATCGATCTGCGCCTGAAACAGGGCCTCCGAGCGCGCATGGGCGGTAAAAAAGCTGGGCTGCCTGGGCGGCTGGATGGCAAAACGCTCGCGCAGCCCGGCCACAAACGCCACATGCGCGGGCGGCAGCGCTGCCTGCAGGCTTTGCGGATCGGCCTGGCTGGGCACATGGGCCGGCAGCATCAGGTCAATGCCATAGGGCAGGCCCGCCAGGCGCTGCTCCACATCGCGCACGATGGCCGGAATGTCCTGCGGTGCATCGCGCGCCAGCCCCAGTACCGGAAAGCCACCGGCTTGGGCAATGGCGACCACGACATCGGGCTCGTGCGAGAAACCAAAGATGGGATGCGCAATGCCCAGGCGCTGGCAGAGCGGTGTTTGAAATTGCGGCATGCTGCGGGCCTTGTCTCGGTGCAGCCATCAGTTGGGTTCAATGCCGGCCTGCTTGATGACCTGGCCCCACTTCTCGCTCTCCTGCGCGATGAAGCTATCGAACTGCTCGGCGTTCTGCGGTGCCAGCTCCATGCCCAGCGATTCGAGTTTGGTCTTGACATCGGGCTGCGCGAGGATCTGCGCAATATCGGCCGACAGCTTTTGCAGCACGGGCGCCGGCGTCTTGGCCGGGGCCACAAAGCCAAACCAGGTGCCCACGTTGTAGTGGGGCAGTTGCGCCGCCTCGGCCACGGTCGGCAGATCGGGCGAAGCGCTGGAGCGCTTGGCGGTGGTGACAGCCAGTGCGCGCAGCTTGCCGCTTTTGACATGCGGAATCGCGAGCGCCGAGGTCAGCGGCATCATGTTGACCCGGCCGGACAGCAAATCGTTCAAGGCCTCCGACTGGCCTTTGTAGGGCACATGCGCGAGCGAGATTTGGGCCTCTTGTGCCAGTAGCTCGCCCGACAGGTGGTTGGAGGTGCCCAGGCCGGCGGTGGCATAGGTCAGCGGTGGCTCGCTCTTCTTGGCCAGCGCGACGAACTCGGCCATGGTCTTGGCCGGCAGGCTGGGGGGCACGACGATGATATTGGGCACATAGCCAAAGCCGGCAATCGCCTTGAAGTCGCGCACGGGGCTCCAGCTGATGCTCTTTTGCAGCGCGGGCGCCACCGCGTGGCTGGGGCTGACCGCCAGCAGGGTGTAGCCATCAGGCGCGGATTTGGCGACATAGTCGGTGCCAATGGAGCCGCCCGCGCCCGTCTTGTTCTCCACGATAAAGGGCTTGCCGTACTGGGTAGAGAGTTTGTCGCTGATGATGCGCGCAACCGAATCGACCACCCCGCCCGCCGAGAACGGAACGATGACCTTGACCGGCTTGGTGGGATAGCCTTCTGCCTGGGGCTGCGCCTGCGCAAGCGCAGTGACGGCCAGGCTGCACGCCAGCAAGGCGCGCGCTGCATGGGCGAGGGATGGGATGGTCTGCATGGCTTTGTCTCCTGAGAAGGGTGGATTGCGCTTGTGTCGGTCTGCGCTTGTTCTTGTCTCGATACGCGTCGCGGTAATGGGCGGCTAGGTGTTCAGTGCCGCCATCGTGCGTTTGGCGATATTGGTGATGTGGACCTGGCTCGTGCCTTCGTAGAGGCGGAACAGGCGCACATCGCGGTAGAAGCGCTCGGCCACATTGCCGGCCACATAGCCGCTGCCGCCAAAGATCTGCACGGCCCGGTCGGCCACACGGCCGCAGGTCTCGGAGGCAAAGAGCTTGCACATAGAGGCCTCCATGGTCACGTCCTGGCCATCGTCGCGCTTGCGCGCGGTCTCCAGCACCAGGGCGCGGGCGGCATGCACTTCGGTGTTGCTCTCGGCAATCAGCTGCTGCACCAGCTGGAACTCGCTGATCGGCTGGCCAAACTGCTGGCGGCGCTGCGCTTGCAGGGCCATCTCCTGCACCAGGCGGATGGCCGGCCCCACGCAGAGACCGGCCAGGTTGATGCGCTGCTTGTTGAGCGCACGCATGGCCGTGCGAAAGCCCTTGCCCTCCAGGCTGCCAACGATGGCGCTTTCATGCACGCGCACCTGGTCCAGCACCACCTCACCGACGGGCGAGCCATGCTGGCCCATCTTGCGCATTGCGGGCGGTGTGGACAGCCCGGGGGTGCCGCGCTCGATCAGAAAGGCGCTGATGCCGTTCGCGCCCTTGCTGCCGGGCTCGGAGCGGGCAAACACGGTGAACAGGTTGGCAATCGGCGCATTGGTGATAAAGCACTTGCGCCCGCTGATCACAAAATGCGCGCCGTCGCGCACGGCTGTGGTCCGCAGCGCGGTGGCATCCGAGCCAGCCTCGGGCTCGGTCAGCGCAAAGCAGCCGGTCACCTCGCCGCTGGCCAGCTGCGGCAGGTACTTAGTCTTCTGCGCCTCGGTGCCATCGACCACCAGCGACTCCGACGCAATACCGGTATTGCCACCAAAGCGCGCGCGGAAGGTGGTCGCTACCTGCGAGACCTCGATATTGACCAGGGCCAATTCCTCGGTCGTCAGGCCCGCGCCGCCATAGGCCTCGGGAATGCTGTGGCCAAACAGGCCCAGCTCGCGCATGCGCTGCACCACCGGCTCGGGGATCAGGTCCTGCGCATCGACCTGTTCCTCGATCGGCTGGCATTCGGTGCGAAAAAAAACACGCAGCTCGGCCAGCATGGCTTCAAACGTCTGGGGGTCTCGGATCATCACGCTTCTTTCTTGGGGAGGGGTGGAACCGGCGCTGGCTGCAGGGCTTGGGGCGTTAGCGCCCTAGCGCATACCCAGCGCCAGCTCCAGTTGAAAAACGGCATCTTTCAGCAACGGTGCCACCTCGCGGCTAAGCAGGTTCCTGGACGCCCGGTGGGTGGACAAGGTGCAGTTCAGCGCGACGGGCAAACCGCCGAGATGGGTGCGCACCGGAACGGCAATCGCATGGATCTCCTTGCGCCAGTCGCCCTTGGAGTGGCAGTAGCCCTCTTCTTGGAAACGCACTACATCGGCCTGCCAGTGGGGCAGTTGGGCGTCATACTCGGCACGGTCCTTGACCCGAAGGTAATTGACGATGGCGCGCTGCTCGGCCGCCGGGCAGGCCAGGACCAGCGCCCGGCCGATGGCGCTGGACAGCAGCGGGCGGGTGGAGCCGATATCGGGCAGGTGCTGGTTGGTGGAATCGGCCCGCACCGAGTCGATATAGACGACCTGGTCGCGGTCGCGTACGCCCATGTTGACGGTGCAGCCGGTGCTGCGGGCGAGCGACTCCATCAGCGGCTTGGCCGCCTGGCGCACGGCCATGCTGGCCAGCAGCGGGGGGCCCAGCGACAGCACGCCCGGGCCCAGCCGGTACTTTTGCAGCTGGCCGTCGCGGCTCAGATAGCCCAGCAAGGTGAGCGTATAGGTCAGCCTTGAAACGGTGGGCTTGGGCAGGCCGGTGCGGTCGGCAATCTCGCGGTTGCCCAGCACCGGGCTGGCCGGCGTAAACGCCCTCAGCACCTCCAGACCGCGCGCCAGGTTCATCGAGAACTGGCGGTCTTGCGTGAGGTCATGGGGGCTGACAAGCCCAGGCAGAGGGATGGTGTGCACGGCAGGTTTGGCGGTGGTTCGTGTGGTCATGATTGGGCGGCAGCCTTTCCAGGTCAATCGTTTGAGCCGAGTGTTTCGCTAAGCGAAACATGCTATTGCAGCTGCCCATCCGCTGTGGGACAAAGCGGCTATTGCGCTTACTGCACGAAGAGTTTTCATGACCCACCACAAGACCAAGACCAACCCAGGCTCGCTGGCCGGCGTACGCATCCTGGACATGGCCACGGTGCTGGCTGCGCCCAGTGGCGCGACCATGTGCGCCGACCATGGCGCCGATGTCGTCAAGCTGGAGCTGCCCGATGGCAACGATGCGCTGCGCCATATGCAACCCATCAAGGACGGATCGCCGCTGTGGTGGAAGGTGGCGAACCGGGGCAAGCGCGGCATCACCCTGGATGTGCGCAAGCCTCAGGGGCGCGCGCTGCTGCTGGCCATGCTGGCGCAGTTCGATGTGCTGGTGGAGAACTTTCGCACCGGCAGCCTGGACCGCTGGGGCCTGGACATTGCCACCCTGCACCGCGCCAACCCGCGCCTCATCGTGGTGCGGCTGACCGGCTTTGGCCAGACGGGGCCCTACAGCGCCCGCGCCGGCTTTGCGCGGGTGTTTGAGGCGATGAGCGGCTTCACCAACCTGACGGCCCCTGCAGGCGGCGCGCCGATGCACAGCAATTACCCGATCGGCGACTCGGTCGCCGGCATCTTCTGCGCGTTCTCGATCGCCGCAGAAATGGCCCGCCTGCGTGCCGACCCCGAGGCGCTGGGCGTGGAGGTGGACCTGTCTGCTACCGAGGCGCTGTTCCGCATTCTGGACCCGCTGCCCGTCGAGCATGAACAGCTGGGCCTGGCCCGGCGCGGCGAAGGCAATCTGGCCACCTACACGGCGCCATCCAACATGTACCGCAGTGCCGATGGTGTGTTCTTCTCGATGGTGGCGTCATCGCAGGCCGTCTGGCTGCGGCTGTGCAAGGCGATGGACAAGCCCCAGCTGGCAGACGACCCGCGCTTTGGCAGCCTGCCCCAGCGCGTGGCCCATGTGCATGCGCTCGATGCCATCGTCAGCGGCTGGTTTGCCGAGCATGGTTTTGCGCTGATCTGCCAGAAGCTGGAGGCCTGCGAGATTCCGTTCAGCAAGGTCTATGACATCGCCGATATCGAGGCGGACCCGCATTTTCAGGCGCGCGAGGCCATCATCCGCCTGGCCGATGCCGACCATGGCAGCCTGCCTGCGCCCTGCATTGTTCCGCGCATCATCGGCCGCGATATGCCGGTGCCCCGCACCGGCCCGGCGCTGGGCGAGCACAACGCCGAGGTCTATGCCGCCTTCGGCATCTCGGCCGATGAACTGGCACAGCTGCGCGCGCAGGGCGTGGTTTGACCGTATTCCTCAATAGGTCGCTAACACGGCCCAGCAAACCGAAGGTTTGCGATTGAGACTAGGCGTCGCCGACTAGGCGTCGAGCCGCAGGCAGTACAGTAGTACGACTAGGTTCGGCAACGACGTATCAAGGGTTGTGTTAGCGACTCTTCAGGAGAACTGCATGAACCGCTACCAGGCCATGGTCACGCGCAGCGCGGACAAAGCCATCCACTCACAGATAGAGACCCTGCAGCGCAGCGAGCTCGCGCCCGGCGAAGTGCTGGTCCAGTCCCACTATGCGGGCGTTAACTACAAGGACTGTTTGTCGCTGCATGGGGCGGCCAGGATCATCACGCAGTTCCCCCGGGTGGCGGGGATCGAGGTGGTGGGCAAGGTACTTGAATCGCACAGCGACCAGTTCCGGCCCGGGGACATGGTGCTCAGCCATGGTTTCCAGCGCGGCATTGATGTCGATGGTGGCTTTGCCGAACTGGTGCAGGCGCCCGCCGAGCACCTGCAAGCCCTGCCCGCAGGCCTGAGCGCCGAGCAGGTCGCCATCCTCGGCGTGCCCGGCTTTACCGCCGCAATGGCGCTGGAGCGCTTTGAAGAACTGGGCCTCCAGCCCGACAGCGGCCTGGTCGCCATCTCCGGCGCTGGCGGCGCCGTGGGCCGGCTGGCCCTCCATATGCTGCACCGGGCCGGCTACCGCACGGCAGCGCTCACCCGCAACCTTGGCAATGAAGCGGCTTTGCGCGCCCTCGGCGCCAGCGAGGTGATCGACATCAGCCAGGTGGTGGATTCCAAGCGCCCCATCGAAAAGCCGCAGTTCGCTGCCGGCATCGACAACGTGGGCGGCGCGGTGCTGTCATGGATGCTGCGGTCTCTGGCCGATGGCGGCCTGCTGGCCAGCGTGGGCAATGCCTCGGGCAATAGCTTTGACGGCAGCGTACTGCCCTTTATCATGCGCCGCGCCCAGATGTTCGGCATCGTCGCCAACGCCCCCTGGCCGCAGCGGCGCAGGCTGTGGGACAGGCTGGCGCGCGACTGGAAGCCGGACTTTGCCGCGCTGCAATCCGGTGTGCGCTTTATCGGGCTGGATGAGCTGCTGGGGCATGCGGCGCGGCAGCTGGAGGGGGGGACGAGTGGGCGCACGGTAGTGCGGTTTGGGGCTGCGGACGCATAAGCCCATACAGGGCCTCCGTAGAATGGCCGATTTCAATGAGTGCTTGGATCTGCGATGAAGGTGGTAGCGCGAAAGGTATTTCCGGACATTCAACTTCCAGCTGGCGAAACCGATGTTTTTGACATCCGTCGCCAGGCCGCATCGCTGGAAATCATCGTGAAAAGTCTGCTGGACGACACCGTCACGCTGCACATTTCGTTCCCACATTACGAAGCGCTGCTGGAGGCCGATGAAGGCAACCACAGCGCCTACTGGTGCAGCGGGCAATTCAAAGACAGCATCGTCTATGAAATTGCAGCGGGCGGCCTGCTCTCGCGAGAGCAGGCCATGCCAGGTTTGCTGACATCGGCTGCGGCATTTTCCGATGTTCGCGAATGGTTCATCGCCACCAGCGGAAGCTGCGTGTCGGTGGTTTCGACGGCGCAGCCTTCATGTCTCCTGAAGTCGCTGGGCACTAGTTAAGTGGTACATCTCCCAGACCGGTCAGATTGCCATGGCGGTCACGCACACGAACAGCGGCCGACGACACGAAAAACGGATCGGAGATCAGCCCAAAAGGCATGAGGTTGGAGGAATTCTTCCATTCGCACTGCACATAGGATATCCCTTGGGCCGGCTGGCATCGCACCGAGCCTTCAGCATTGGTGGCGCTATCGCCGTCCATGCGGTCCAGAATCACTGGCATCGGGATCCAGGGCATATACCATTCGCCGAACAACTTTTCCTCGGCAGTCTGCATGGCATCCAATGTAAAGCGTTGCATGGGCTTGGGCGCTTCTCCCGGAAATTGCAGCATCGCCTGCGTCAGACTCGTTGCGCCGACCGCTGTCAGCTGCACCGCCACCTCACCCGCCTCTTCCAGCAGTTGCCCGCTGGCGGGCGCACCGCCTAGGCTGCGGCCACCGGCATAGCGGTTCAATACAAAGCTTGCGCTGCTGGTGGTGCTGCGCTCAAATTCAGACGCGTAGCGGCCAAAGCCCATGTAAAAACTGGGCTGGCCATCAGCTCGGTAGCCAAATACCTGCATCAGCATCGTGTCGCCTTGCACATCCAGGCTGATGCCGCGTCCGGGCTTACCTGTCCGCTCGTCCTGTACCAGCCAGGTGCCATTGCTGGGCAGATAAGTGGGGGTACGCCGGTAGCTGCCTTCATAGGTACTGTAGGAATCCCATCCTTCGCTGTAGCAACCGGTGATGACCACCGGTACGCAGCGCTCCAGATAGGTTCGGATATTGCTGCCTTGCAAACGCAAAGGGGTCGTGGTATCAGCCTGCAAGGTCAGGGTTCCGGTCACTTGCGGCCCTAGGGATCGGAACTCTGCCGCTTGAACAACGGGAGCCAGCTCAGCATTCGCTGCCACACAACGGATGCTTTGGGACTGCGCGGGGCGCTCGCAGTCCAGCGTGTTGCGCACATCGCCTTTGCTCAGGGTCAAGCGCAGCAGGTCCACACCTGATTGGAGTTCCGCCCGCCAGTCGCTCACCACCTGCCCCTGCGCGTTCAGCCCCAGCCATAGCGCCTCTTGGGTGGTCTCACGCCCAGCCTGTGCTTGGTAGTACGGGGCATCGCGGCCAACAAACACATAACGCTCAATCGCCTCGGCGGGCTCTCCGGGCAACTGTATCGTTCCCTGCAAGCCATTGCGAAAGCTGAGCGTCACATCGCCCATGCTTTTGTCCTCTTGGGCATCGCGGGGCTCGCTGCCAAAACTGCGGCCGCCTTGGTAGCGCATCAATGGGGCTATGACGGTGTTGCCCTCCATCTGGCCCGAGGCAGCGTAGAAAG
>NZ_KE148552.1:39923-46338 GCF_000410635.1 Comamonas sp. B-9 | reverse complement strand
AGCGCTGCGCGGGCCGGCTGCCCCGGCTGCGCCGTGGCCGCTGCGCCGCTGCCGTCGATGATCGGCACCGAGAGCTCGAACGAGAAGGTGGTGCCCTGGCCGGCGGCGCTGCTCACCTCTAGGCTGCCGCCCATTGCCATCAGAATGCGCTGCGAGATGAACAGGCCCAGGCCCGTGCTGCCACCCTCGGCCTGGATTTGCTGGAAGGCATCAAAGATATCGGGCTTCTGGGCCAGGTCGATGCCGATGCCGGTGTCGGCCACGGCCACATGGAGCACGCAGAACTCGCCGTCCTGGCGGGCGTTGACCGACAAGGTCACCACGCCATCGCGGGTGAACTTGGCGGCATTGGAGACCAGGTTGAGCAGCACCTGCTGCAGGCGCTTGCCGTCCATCGCGATGCGCCGGGGCAGGGCGCCGCTGACATGGCTGTGGAAGTGGTTGTTCTGCTGCGAGCACAGCGAGACGGCGTAGTCGGAGATGTCGTCCAGCAGCGCCTGCAGATCGAGGGGCGCGGGGCGCACCGCCAGCGGTTGCAGCTCGGACTTGGCATATTCCAGCAGCTCGTCGATCAGGTCCAGCTGGTACTTGACGCTGCGCTGGATGGTCTTGACCAGGCCCTGCTGCTTGTCGGGGGCTTCTGTCAGCAGCAGATCCGAGTAGCCCTTGATCGTTGCGAGCGGCGCGCGCAGGTCATGGCCGATATAGCCCAGCACTTCCACCTTCTGGCGCTCCTTGGTCTGGGCGTCGCTCAGCGCCGTGCTCAGGTCGGCATTCAGGGCCGAGGTGACCATGGCCGCGTACTTCTCATCCTGGCGGCGCACCACCATCTGGCCCAGGATATGGCAGGACAGCAGGATCAGCACGGTGCCGACCGCAGCGACCAGAATGGCGGTCCACAGGTGCTGCTCGCGGATGGCAGCCAGGGGCTCCAGCGATGCGAGCGTCATCAGCTCGTACTGGGTGTTGGTCAGCGGCTGGTGCTTGATGACATAGGGCGTTCCGTCGATCAGCCATTGGTCCGATCGGTTGTGGGTGGACATGGGCTGGATCGCCATGGCCTCGCCCAGGTCTTCCCCATCTCCGTCGTCCCGGGGGTGCAGGAATCCAGCGGGCAACAGCGCCGCCACATTGCGCAGCATGAAGGGCTCGGACGAGCTGGTGGTCACGCGCCCCTGGCGGTTGACGATCAGCGCAATATGCCGGCCCGTCAGGTAGTGCGCCATATCGGGCGCATCGAACTTGACGGTCACGGAGCCCTGCACAACATCCTGGGCATCGTCGATGCGGCTGGCGACAAAGTAGGAAGGGGTCTTGTTGATGCGCGCAATGCCAAAGGAATGGCCGCTGCCATCGCGCAAGGCATTGTTCAGGTAGATGCGGCCCGAGTAGATCATGCCGACGATGCTGTCGGGTGCCGCCCAGTTGCTGGCCGTGATCGTGTCGTCGGACAGGTTGTTCTGGTAGATGCGGGCGTAGCGCAGGTCGGCCCCCAGCGCGTCCATGAAGTCGCCCACCTTGCGCACCAGCGGGTCGGAGGTGAACTGGGCCGCGCGCTGCTGGCGGGTCAGCGCTTCGAGGCCTGGCGGGTCGGTGCGGTAGCGCGTGGCCAGCTCGATCACCTGGCTTTGGCTGGCCACCATATTGGCCACGCTCACCATCTGGGTGAAAAGCCGGTCCACCACGCGCGCCGTGGTCTCGGCCTCATAGGCGGCGCTGGAGGCCTGGCTTTGGGTCCACTGCGTGGCCACGCGCTGCGATAGCCACCAGCCCAGACCTGCCACCAGGCAGAGCCAGAACAGTACCAGCGCAACGGTGGCGCGGCGCACCAGGGGCAGCATCTCCCGGCCGCGTTTCATCGCAGCGGGCGGCTTGCGGGTGGCAGCGCTGCTTGGGTCAGCGAATGGCGAAGGCGGGGCGGGTATGTCCATGGTCTTGGTGATGCGCAGAGTCAGGTGGCAGGTGCAGGCCACGGGTGCAGGGCGCCGATACAGGGCACCGGGGCAGATGCGGGCAGGCCCCCGGCCTCAGTGGAACTTGGAGGCGACCAATTGTTGCAGCACCTCAGGGTCGGCCTGGCACTCGCTGCGCAACTGGGTGGGCGATTTTTGCCAGAACTTCTTGAACTCGGTGGAGAAGTTGGCCGAGTTCAGATAGCCCACTTCCAGCGCCACATCGGCAATGCTCAAGGTGCTTTGGGCCAGCATCAGCGCGGCTCGGCGCATGCGCTCCTGGCGGATGAATTCAAAGGCCGACAGTCCGTCGCTGGACTCGAACACCATGTTCAGGCGCCGCATGGACAGGCCCAGGCTGGCGGCAACGTCCGAGCTTTTCAAGTCGGGGTCCTGGATATTGCCCAGGATGTATTCGGTCGCCACCTGCTTGAGCGTGAGGTTGGCCGGAGACTGGCTTGGCGGCGCTGCGGCGCGCTCGGCCTGGCCCAAGTGCCCCTCCTGCGCCTGCGCCACGGTTTGCCGGGCCAGCATCAGGTGGATACGCACGCGCTCCTGGATCTCTTCGACAAAAAAGGGCTTGGTGATGTAGTCCACGCCACCGGCGCGCAGGCCCGAGAGCCGGTCGTCCTGCTCGATGAGGGCCGACAGAAAAATGATGGGGATGTGCTGGGTCGCCGGGTTGGTCTTGAGCAGGCGCGCAATCGTGATGCCGTTGCGCCCTGGCATGCGTACATCGAGCAAGATCAAATCAGGCAGCAGCACCGCTGCCCGGGCATAGCCCTGGTCGCCATTGAGTGCGACGCTGACCCGGTACGAGGTATTGCGCAATGCGGCGACCAGCAAACGGAGCTGGTCTGGATCATCATCCACGATCAACACATGTGGAGACTGCATGTCAGCATTGCTCATAGCTTCTGTTGGACCTTGATACACCTTTAACGGTTGTTAATTGTCACACATGGTGTCTGGCATGTTGCTTGTTTGTTTTAAATCAATGTTAACTGCGGCATCCATGCGGGGTGCTTTACAAAGCCTGTGAAAACGGGGTTTAGACCCATGATTACCTCTGTAAAGGCTGATTTTCTCTGTTTTTTAAAAAATGTCTTTGGTATTTTTTTGAATTTTCGGATTCCTATAGAGAAACTAGATAACAAGAAATGTTACCTATTTTCCAGTCCCGAGGGTGCCGTGCCGATCCCTGCGCTGCCCAGCCAGTGCGACGCGGGGGCGCTATATACCGTCTTCCTATAGATGGCACTGCCTAGTGGTGGCCATGCTCGGCGACCGGGCCAAGGCGCTGGCGACGCTTGGCCGCATGGGTGTCCCACAGCGCCACGCCCAGGATGAGCAGGGTCGTCATCCAGCCCAGCACCAACAGATTGCAGACCTGGCCTAGAGGCACGAGCACCAGCACCAGCAGCATCAAGGCGCCCAGCCAGTGCGACGCGGGGGGCGCGCTATAGATCGTCTTCCTATAGATGGCACTGCCTAGTGGTGGCCATGCTCGGCGACCGTGCCAAGGCGCTGGCGCCGCTTGGCCGCATGGGTGTCCCACAGCGCCACACCCAGGATGAGCAGCGTCGTCAGCCAGCCCAGCACCAACAGATTGCAGACCTGGCCCAGAGGCACCAGCACCAGCAGCATCAAGGCGCCCAGCCAGTGCGACGCGGGGGGCGCGCTATAGATCGTCTTCCTATAGATGGCACTGCCTAGTGGTGGCCATGCTCGGCGACCGTGCCAAGGCGCTGGCGCCGCTTGGCCGCATGGGTGTCCCACAGCGCCACACCCAGGATGAGCAGCGTCGTCAGCCAGCCCAGCACCAACAGATTGCAGACCTGGCCCAGAGGCACCAGCACCAGCAGCATCAAGGCGCCCAGCCAGTGCGATGCGGGCAGCGCGCCATAGACGGTCTTCTTGTAGATGGCGCTGCCCAGCAGATAGATGGCCGGCCCGGCAAGCAAGATGGCGATCTGCGGCGCTGCTGCCAGCGCATGGGGGTGGGCCAGCACCAGGTCGTTGCCCACCGCAGAGGCAATCACCCCGGCGATCAAGATGGCGTGCACATAGTGGAAGTAGGCGCCAATGCGGCCCGGATCCTCGGCGCGGGTGATGGCCTCGGTGGCGTCCTTGCTGGAGGTGCCAAAGTACAGCCACCACATCGCCAAGGTGCCAATAAAGGTGGCGCCCAGCGCCATCAGCACATCCCACTCCCAGGTCTTGGTATCGGCCAGCGTGGCGCCGCTGGCCAGCAGCGTCTCGCCCAGTGCCACGATCACGAACAGCTGGCAGCGCTCGGCCATGTGGCCGCCCTCGATGGTCCAGTCCTGCGTCTGGCTGCGGCCCAGGCCCGGCAGTGCAAAGCCAAACATCGGTGACACATACTCGCACAGCACGGCCACAAACCACAAAAGCAGGCGCAGCTGCGGGTCTGCCAGCCCTCCCGCAATCCAGAACACGGCAGAAATACAGACCCAGCCGAGCATGCGGCGGTAGTTGAGCGCCAGCGGGTGCCAGGCAGGCAGCTGCGACCAGATGAAGGCGGTGCGCCCCACCTGCATGGCCACATAGGCCAGCGCAAAGACCAGCCCGCGCTCGGCAAAGGCTTCGGGAATGCTGGAGGCCATCAGCAAGCCCAGCAGCATGGTGGAGAACAGCATGCCGCGGATACGGGGTGTCTGCGGATCGAACCAGTTGGTGACCCAGCAGGTGTACTGCCAGCCCAGCCAGACGGCAAACCAGAGCACCAAGGTCTGTGCCACACCCATGAAGCCCAGATGGTGCAGCAGCTCATGGCTCAGCTGGGTGACGGCAAACACATAGACCAGGTCAAAGAAGAGCTCTTCATAGGTCACGCGGGCGTGGTGACCGTCACGCTGGCGCAGCAAGGGATGGGAGAAGGCGGGGGTTATCGGCATGGCAGTTCTGCAGTTGCGGGCATGGCCTCAGGCCTGCGAGAGGATGCGGGTGACAAAGGCGGCCAGCAGCACCGGCACCATCAGCACGATGAGCAGGATCAGCGCTTCGTCGCGCACGCTGTAGCCCGCCTGGGTGACGCCGACCCACATATTGGTGCAGGCAATGAGCAGCCACACCGGCATGAACAGCTTGGCTGCGACCACCATGCCTGCAACGCTGGCCGACCACAGCCAGCCAAACAGCACAAACACGCCGAGCAGCAGCAGGCCCCCGCCCATCACCATCAGTACATGCATATCGATACTCTCAAAGGTTCAGAATCCAAGACGCTGCGCCTGCTGGGCAAAGGTGGCACAGCACCACCCGGGCCCCATGCCAGGGGCAGTGGCCGGCGTGGGCCGCGCAGCGTTTTTGCAGGGCCATAGCCGTAGCCACGGCCCCGCACAAGCATGCTGCGGTTCACCGTCCGCCGGGTGACGTCACTGGCGGGCGGCGGTGCAGCGCATCCGAAGGCGCAGGAGGCTGGCCTGCAGCGATCGGCACGCCCACCGCTCGCGCCATTTACTTGGTGGTGTAGCCGCCGTTGATCAGGATCGTCTGGCCGGTGATCCACCAGCCGTCGGTGACCAGATGGCGGATGAAGGGCACAACATCTTCGATATCGGTCAGGCCCGTCTTGCTGAAGCCCGACAGCGCAGCGGCCGTCTTGTGGTAGGCCACCGCATCGGCCCCTTCTGCCGGGTAGAAGAAGGCGGTGTCCATCGGGCCGGGGCCGACGGCGGTGACCGAGATGCCGCGTGCGCCAAACTCCTTGGCCGCTGCACGGGTGTAGTGCTCGACAGGCGCCTTGGTGCCGGCATAGGACGAGTAGAACGGGGTGAAGGCACCCAGCAGCGAGGTCACCAGCGTGACGATCTTGCCGTTGTCATTGAGGTGCAGGCCCGCTTCCTTCAGAAAGAAAAACGCTGCCTTGCTGTTGGCGTTGGACATCTCGTCGAACTCGGCCTCGGAGATATCGACCATCGGCTTCTTGAGCACCTTGCCGACGGTGTTGATCGCGATGTCGGGGCGGCCCAGTGCGGCCACGGTGTCGGCAAACAGCTTTTGTACGGCAGCAGCGCTGCTCAGGTTGCCCTGCAGTGCGATGGCCTTGGCGCCCAGTTTCTCCACGGCGGCCACGGTGGCCAGTGCTTCATCACGGCTGGCGGCGCTGTTGTAGTGGACCGCAACCGCTTTGGCGCCCTGGCTGGCCAGGTCACGGGCAATCAGGCCACCGAGGTTTTTGCCTCCCCCTGCAATCAGAACGACTTTGTCTTTGACGGTGTGGGCTTCGCGCATGCTGCATCTCCAAAAAAATGACGTGAATCGGCGTGTATCACAGTGGAGATTTTTATTGTCTTATTCAATCGGGTGAATTTGCAAAATGGAGGAAGTTTTTGCTAAACCTGCGATTGGTCATTGATTTTTTGTATGTAAGGAAAATGGTGCCGGCCGTATCCCTTTCGCGCGCGGGCCATGGGTGCTGCATGGCCATGGATTCCAGG
>NZ_KE148552.1:39571-39913 GCF_000410635.1 Comamonas sp. B-9 | reverse complement strand
GGCGCTGGGCCATGGCCCCCAGCCACGCCAGCAGCAGCTGCTGCACACTGCCCGGCAGCAAGGCTTGGGGTGAGAGCAGGCAGTAGTGCGAGCCGTCCTCGACAAAGCCCAGCGGCGCGGCGAGCAGACCATGGGCAAGGTCGTCCTGCACCAGATGCCAGGGGCCGATGGCGACGCCAAGCCCGGCAACGGCCGCTTGCAGGCTGAAGTAGAAATGCTCAAAGCTGTGCCCGCTCGCGGCGGGCAAGGGCCGGCCTGTGGCCGCGAACCAGTCCTGCCAGGCGCCGGGGCGCGTGCGGCTGTGCAAGGGCACGGCCTTGGGCTGGAGTGCCGTGCCGCGCG
>NZ_KE148552.1:7429-39386 GCF_000410635.1 Comamonas sp. B-9 | reverse complement strand
CTGCGACCAGGTGCAGCTCCAGCCCGGGGTGGCGCGCCTGGAAGTCTGGCCAGCGCGGGATCAGCCAGCGCATCAGCAAGGTCGGCTCGCAGGACAGCACCCAGCGCTGCTGCTGGCGCGCGCGGGCGCGCAAATCGGCAACGCCCTGGCGCATCAGATCCAGCCCCTGGCCAACGGCCTGGGCCAATGCGCGGCCCTCGGCAGTCAGAAAGACGCGCCGGCTGCGCCGCTCGAACAGCGCCAGGCCCAGGTCGTCTTCCAGCAGCCGCACGGCGCGGCTGACGGCGCCATGGGTCAGGTGCAGCTCGTCTGCAGCGCGGCTGAAGTTTTCCAACCGGGCTGCAGCCTCAAAGCAGCGCAGCGCCAGCAGGGAGGGCAGGCGGCTGTCGGTGAGTGGTGAACCAGGCTCACCATGGCTGTCAGAAATCATCGTTTTTCATGGCGCATATTTGCAGGCACCATGCGAGCAGTTTTTACTGTTGCACAGGATACGCGATGACCGAATTGTTAGCTGTTATCACCATCACCTTGCTCGCTGTCATCAGCCCGGGGCCAGATTTTGCGATGGTGACGCGCAACAGCCTGCTGCTGTCGCGGCGCGCAGGCGTGCTGACCGCTGTGGGCATTGGCTTGGGCGTGCTGGTCCATGTGGCCTATACCTTGCTGGGCCTGGGCCTGCTGATCCAGCAGTCGCTATGGCTCTTTAACGCGATCAAGCTGCTGGGCGCCGCCTATCTGGTCTACCTGGGGCTGAAGATGCTGCGCAGCCAGCCTGCGCAGGCCTCGGCCGAGCTGCCCCTCGCGCCGCTGTCCGATAGGGCGGCGCTGCGCACAGGTTTTCTCACCAATGCGCTCAATCCCAAGACCACCGTCTTCATGGTCAGTCTGTTCTTGCAGGTGGTGCAGCCCCAGACGCCGTTGGCCGTGCAACTGGGCTATGGCGCCTTTATCTCGCTGGCGCATATCGCCTGGTTCAGCCTGGTGGGGCTGTGCTTCTCGGCGGGTGCTGTGCGCAGCCGCCTATTGGCGGCGCGCCACTGGATTGACCGCGCGTTTGGTGGCTTGTTGCTGGGCTTTGGCGTCGTGCTGGCGCTCTCAGGGGCCTCGCGCTGAGCGCTCGGCCACGGCTGCCGTCACGCGCTGTTGGACTGGCGGCGCTGGCGTATGCCAAGCCAGCCCAGCAGCAAGGCCAGCAGTGACAGGCCATACGCCCCGGTTGTCGGTACCGGTGTTGGGTTGGTCGCCACGGCATGGGGCTGTGGCGCCGACACGCGCACGGTGGCCGTCGCGCAGACCGCCTGGTTGGGCGCTGCCAGGCAGATGTTGTACTGGTAGCTCACCGGGCTGGTCAGTCCACCCGCAGGCGGCACATAGGTGCAAACGCCTGCCTCGCAGCTGACGGTGCCTGCTGTGGGTGGCGTGGCGAGGGTGACGGAGGCCGGGTCCACCACCCCACCGGTGCTGCTGTCGTTGGTGGCCACCGGCGTTGCAGCGCTGGCGGTGTTGCTGGTCAAGGTCACCCCATCGTCCTGCGCTGTGATGGTGGGGGGGACCAGCGCGAGATCTGCCGAGTTGTTGGTGCTAATCGGATCGGCGGGGCTGCCTGCTTGGGGCTGTGCGGTCACGGTATGTGTGCTGGCTGCCGTGATGCCCGGACCGGTCCAGGTCACGGTATAGACGGCGGTGTCGCCAGCGTTCAAGGCTTGAACCACGGCGCCGATAGGACCCATGCCGGAAGGGGTGGCGCATGGCAGGCCGGAAGGCTGCACGATGCAGGACCAGCTTGCGCTGGCGCCATTGGCCGCCGTCGGCAAGGGGTCAGAGACGACGGCGCGGGTCGGGTCGGGGCCGTTGTTGTAGACGTTGAAGCTGTAGCTGTAGTCGTTCTGGGCGCCAGCGGGTATGGCCGTGACGGCGCTGGCGCTGACGATGATTTCTGCCAAGGTCTGGCGGCTCATCGTGAACAAGGTGTCGTCCCAGGATGCGCGCCCATCGGTGTTGGCTGCCGTGCGGTACAGGTAAAAGCGCAAGGCGTAGGGGGTGCCGGGTTGCAGCGTGATGCCGGGACCAGGGCCATCCGAGGGGCGGACAAACTCAAACCCATCGCCGTGCACCATGCTGACATCGGCTATCTGCGGCAACAGCTCGCTGACCGGATGGCCGCCAGCGTCCACCACGAAAGCGGCATAGCCAAAGGCGCGCGGGTGCGCGTTGTTGTTCAGGTTCCAGCGCTTGGCCGTGACGACCGCATTGACATAAAACAACGCCGCCGATGCGGTGGCGTCCGCATACTGCATCGTGCCGGTGGTGAATGGGAACTCGATGTACTGCTGGTCGGCCATTGCCGCATCGGCCGTGCTGGTCCTGAGGCCGGAGATGATCTGAAAATCTGGAAAAGTGGGGTCGGGGCTGGCGCTCAAGCCTGCGCCAAAACGCTGCGGGCCCGTGCTCGAGAGGAATGTGCTGTCATGCGTGGGGCCCTCCACTGCATCGGTGCCCGTGCTGCCCTCTACAGAGCCTGGATACCAGTCCTGGGTCAGCGTGCCTGGCGGACGATTGCTCATCCAGCCTGCGACCCAGCCATCGATACCCGACAGCGTGCTGGGCGCGTACACATAGGACTGGGCCAGGCTGGGGCCGGCGGCCGCTGACAGCAGCACCGCGCCGATGCATAACCGGTACTGGCCTTGCGCCCGAACAAAAATAGATCTCATGGACAAACCCATTTCTAACGCAGACGCCTGTCTTCGAGCTGGACGGAAGCCTGGCTTGGTTAATCGTTAAAACAAGCCACAATTGTGGCTAATCGTAATAATTATCATCAGGCTTGCCCGGTTCTGCAGGCTTCATCGACCTGATTCTCGATCTGTCGCAAAAATAAAACGGCTTGCGCACCTGCCCGATTGCTTGCGGCGCTGGGGCGCGGCCAGCAGCGATCATGCGCCTTCCGAGGTCGACGCCGCCGAGCCCTTCTGGATGTAGATCTCGATGGGCCCCACCGTCACCCGGTCGCCCGTGTAGAGCACCTGGCGCTTGACCTTGGTGCCGTTGACGAAGATGCCGTTGGTGCTGTCGTGGTCCTCCACCACCAACACGCCTATGTAGTAGCTGAAGGCGCCATGGTCTCGGCTGACCCCTTGGTCATCCAGGCGCAAACCGCAGCCCTGACCACGGCCAATCAGGGTCTGGCCTTTGCCCAGTTTGAGCTGGCTGGGCGATGAAGACTGGGGTGATCGAACCTGGATAAGCGCTGGCATGGAAAACCTCCCATCGTGGAAGGCCAACCTGGGGACACAGACCCTGGTGGCTATCTTGAGACCAGGGATTCTGTATGAAATTTTTGAAATGGATTGTCAGCAATTTCTAACCTGGAGCATCGGCAGATCGGCGTTGCCGCGCCACCGCTTTTCCGTATCCGGTTTGCAATTAATTACAACCATGACGAAGCCCGGGCCGGTCCGTAGCTTGACTTTGCGCAAGCAAGGCTTACATTCTTAAGTCATTGACTGAATCGATTAAGAAGTCTTTTGTGAAAGGAGTTGGGTATGCAAAACCAGCCATCATTTCCGATGCTGACCATGCCGACTCGTCCGCTGGTGGCCCATCGCGGCGAGAAAGCGAAGCGCTATGTGCCTTCGGTCTCCACCGATATCAGCAAGACTTTTGAGAAATACCGCCGGCTGGCAGCGATGCAGCATCCCAAGCCACTGGGGGATTGATTCGGTTTCATGCCGCGCGCATGCTGCTCACTCCCAGTCCCACAGACGTATTGCATGCGCCGCCCGCAAGGGCAGCGGCTTTATTACAGCGGAACGCCCAGGCCTGATCGCCCGTTGGCAGCATCACTGACGGCGGGCTCTGAGCGCAGCATCTGCAGGCTGTGTCACTGAGCGGGCGGCAGATGTCTGCCCGCCTTATTGGCAAAAATGGGCTGCCCAGTGGGCGACTGCAGCTCGTGCCCAAAGGCCTGGGGCGTGCGCATGGTTCTCGCCCTGGCGATGCAAAGGCCGGAGGCTATGTGGGATGGCGTGGCAGTTGGCAGCGATAGTGTGGCCATTCAGTCCTGCTGCAGGTGCTGGTAGACGGCCTGCGAGACGCGCATCAGCTCGGCCCGGTCGGCCCAGGCCGAGATGGCATAACCGAGGTGGTTTTCCACCCAGTAGAAGACGTTGACAGGGCCGTCCTGGCCAAACTTGAACTGTGCATCGCTCTGGCTGCTCACCTCGCGGGTCACATACAGGGTCAGGCGCAGGCCCGCCTCGGTCTCGTACATGAACTGCGCCACCGGCCCGCTGTCACCGGGCAGCAGGCGGCCGCCCATCAAACGGTAGCCCAGCGCATTGAGCGGAGGTGGGCGCACCTGGGTGCCCATGCGCTTGGTCAGCCAGGTGACCAGCGCCTGCTCCTGCTCGGCGCCAATCTCTACCGGGCGCCGCACATCGGGGCTGAAGACCACATGCGCTATCGCAGCGCGCTGGGCAAAGCCGCTCAAGGCTGCGCCGCTGGCGGGCAGCAGCTGGGGCTGGGCGGTTGGTGGGCGGGTGGCTGCGGGCTGGCCCGCCATCGCGAGTTGGATGGCCTTGGCATCGACTGCGCCGCGGATTGACCAGGCTGCCCCCGCGCTGACGACCGCCACCAGCAAGCTCGCAGCCAGGCTGCGCCAGGGCAGGCTGCTGTGCGTGGGGCGCAGCGGCAGGCCCATCGGCAAGGGCTCGTCCATCACGGGTGCCAGCAACTCGCGCAGCCGCGCATTCTGCTGCTGCCAATCCTGCACACGGGCGCGTTCTTCCGGGTGCTCGTTCAGGTACTGCTCGACCTGGAGGTGGCGTGCGCTGGGCAGTTGCCGGTCCACATAGGCATGCAGATCGGCTTCGGTCACCGGCGGCATGGGACTGGCGTCCAGGGCTTTGAGGTTGGGCTGGTCCATGGTCACTTCACCCGTTGAATTCTTTGCGCTGCATGGCTGACTTTGTCCTGCTCCTTGCTCTGGCCTGGGCTCGCCATCTCGTCGCGCAGCCGGGCGCGTGCCCGCGACAGCCGCGACATCACCGTGCCCAGCGGCACGCCGGTGATCTGCGCCACCTCTTGGTAGCTCAGCTCCTCGACGCTGACCAGCAGCAGCACCTCGCGCTGCTCGGGCGGCAGGCGCTGCAGCAGGCGGTCAAGGTCACGCACTTCCAGCGCATCGGTCTGCTGGGCCCGTTGGGGCAGCTCGGGCAGCTCGTCGCCTGCGCTGTCTTCGGGCCGGCTGCGCTGGGCGCGCAGGCGGTCGATAAAATGGTTGTGCATGATGCCGAACATCCAGGCACGCAGCTCATTGCGCTTTTGCCACATCGACAAGCGCGACCAGGCGCGCTCCAGCGTGTCCTGCACCAGGTCATCGGCGCGGTCGGGGTCCGAGACCAGCCCGCGCGCATAACGCCGCAGGCTGGGGATGCAGGCCACAATCTCCGCTTCGTCCTGTGCGCGCATGGGGCAGTGGGGTCCGGGGGTGAGGAGGGGAATCAGCAGCAGCCAGCGCTTACTTAACGACGTGCCAGACGTCCTTGAAGTTGTCGCCCGTGGCGTCGCCGGCCTTCTTGTCCGCAGTATAGGTATAGAGCGGCTTGCCCTGGTAGGCCCACTGCTTGCTGCCGTCGTCGCGGGTGATGATGCTGTAGTCGCCTTCGGGCTTGGCATCGGCTGCCGCAGCGTGGGCTGGCCACAGCGCGATGCAGGGGCCGTTGCACATGCTCTTGTTGCTGCCGGCCACATCCTTGTCAAAGGTGTAGAGCGTCATGCCGCTGGCATTGACCAGCATGCCATGGGCCATCTTGGCCGCCGGCTCAGCCTGGGCCAACGGGGCCAGCAGCGCGGCCAGTGACAGAGCGATCAGGGATGCATAAGGGGTTTTCATGGCGGCCATCTTTCAGGGTTGGGTGGAGGAACACCTCTGTAGACGGATGGCCTGCCGGGATTATTCCCGGCATGCTGAAAATTTTGATGGCGCGCAGTTTGCGCTGGTCTGGAGCGCTGAGGCGACGCCCAATCTCCAGACCTTATGGACCGCTTAGAGCGACCAAGCCTTGAACCGGCCACGGTCCCGCGCCATGCCCAGCAGTGCCAGCAAGGCCGACAGCGCCAGCAGACCCCAGGTGCCCAGGCCAGGAACAGGTGTTGGCGTTGATGCCACGGGCGCTGCCGTGATGGTAATGCTGAAGCTCTGCGTTGCGGTATGGACAGCCGCCGCCTTATCAAAGGACTGTTGCGCGCTTACGCTGTCCGTGACCGTGATGCTGAACTCTTCCGTCTGCACCGTAGTGGGCGTTCCGCTGATCACGCCGGTATTGGTGTTGAGACTGAGGCCTGCAGGCAGGTTACCGCTGAGTGCAAAGCTGTAGGGGAGCAGGCCACCACTGACCTGTATCGGTGCGTTGTAGTTCTGGCCTATGGCGCCTTGGGGCAAAGTAATGGTGGGACCGGCGCCAGAAAAGAGCAAATCTGCGCTGGGGATGACGGCAACGCTTGCAGCTGAGGCGGCGCTGCTGCCGCCCAGATTCTTGGCCACCACCGTAAAGGTGTAGGGGGTGCCGTTGGTCAGACCGGTGATCAGGCAGTTTGTCGACACCGATGTGCAGTTGCCCTGGGGCAGACCCGTCACAACATATTCCGTGATGGCCGAACCATTGTCTGCAGGTACGGACCAGCTCAGCTCTACCTCTGCATTGCCTGCAACGGCCGAAGTGATGGTCGGGGCATCAGGAACCGGCGCTGCTGCAACAAGTGTATTGTTGGATGTGCCGACGATGCCGGGGACGACTATATCTGTAGCTACGATAGTCTGTGTACCTGTGGTGAGGAATGTTGCCGAGAATGTGCTCTGGCCATTCACCAGTGTTGCACTGACCGGCAGCGTCGCAGCTGCATCCGAGCTGGAAAATTGCACCGTACCGGTATAGCTCGGCACTTGGTAACCTACGGCATCGAGGGCGGTCACCCTGAAATCGAGCGCCGTGCCTTGGGTTGCGGTGGCAGGTGTTTTGACGGCCAGGCGGCTGGCGGGGCCCACGACGTCGTAGTGGATGGCACCGTTCCAGACCCGAGGTTGGTATACCGCTCCCGTGTTGTTGGTAAAGGGGTATTCCATACCGCCTCCCTCGAAAAATGACAACACGCTGTCTGACGCAAAAAGCCTTCCGACGTTGATCCCATCGCTGTAATTCAAGCTGACATTGGTCGATGTAGACGTGATGTAGAACGCATATGTCTCATTGGCAAGCAGGCTTAAGGGGGTCTCCAGTGCTACCGGTACACCTGTACCTGACACATTTGCCGATACCGGTCCTGTTTGCAACAAGGTCCAGTCAGCAGGCGAATTGGCATGGCCTACCCAGGTGCCGATGCGGTAGTAGATTTCATAATCCGTATTTCCCATCGGCGACATATCAAACTGCGTAATGGCAATGGCCTGGTTGGCCATGACATCGAACATATTGCCTCGATGGTTATTGCCTGCGTTATACGTGGTCGTCAGTGTGGCTGCATGGGCAAGCGCAGTACATAAGAGTGCGATGAGAAAAAGCGATGCGCGCCGCAATAGGTGAAGGGATGTGTGCATGGCAGGGGCCTGGGCAAAATGGTCGGTGGTGGTCGAAGTGGTGAAGAGATGGCAGCAAGCCACCCCGTTGGGGTGGCTTGCTGCGCTTATGCGCCAGGGCGTCTGCGAACTGCAGTGAGTCCGACAAGTGCCAGCAGGGCGGACAAACTGAGTGCGGCCCATGCGGACAGCGTAGGCACCGCCATTGGCACTGCTGCCACAACGGATTGGACAAAGGCTTCGCTCTGGAGTGCTGGGTAGTTGGCATCGCCGCTGTAACTGGCAACGAGGCTGTGCGCTCCGGCAGTAGCAGGCAGTACGGCATTGATGGTGGCTACGCCATTTACGAGTGCAGCACTCCCCAGTGATGTGGAGCCGTCCAGGATCTCGACCGTTCCCGTGGGCACTGGCGCTGCTTTTGCCTGCAGAGCAGCGGTCTTGTTGGGATCAAAGGCTACCGATACCGTGAACGTCACGCTCTGACCCGGCTGTGAAGGGTTTTGGCTGGAGTTGATGCTGATGCCCGATCCACCTTGAGCGACAGCGACCGTCTGTTGCACCTGGGTGGCATCGCTGTAGTTGGCGTTGCCCAGTTGGTTCGCGTTGATGCTGCAGTTGCCGGCGCCATTGAAGGAGACCAGGTTGCCGCTGATGCTGCAGACTGAAAGGCTGCCGCTGTCGATCGAGAAGCTAACGGCGTTGCCAGAGGCGCCACCATCGGCTGAAACGGTATAGCTGCCGCCTACCTTGGCATTGGCGGGGATGAACGAGCTGAAGCTGATGGTCTGCGCTGCCTTGTCAATGGTGACGTTCTGAGACTGGGACGGCGCAGCTGTGTAGTTCACATCCCCAGCTTGCTGTGCGACGAGTGTGCAGATGCCACCACTGTTGATGGAGACATTGGTGCCTGCCACCGTACAGACCGCTGGCGTGCTGCTGTCATAGCTCACGGCCAGGAGGGAGCTTGCGCTTGCCTGAGGATTGATCGAGAAGCTGCCCCCGGGTGTGTACAGCTGGCTGGCAGGGCTTTGCGATGGGAAGCTAATGGATTGCAATCCCTGTTCCACAGAGATGGAATAGGGCTGGGCGCCCGAACAACCGCTCGCATCGTTCGCCGTGACCGTGAAGTTGGCGGCTCCGGCGGCTGTGGGGGTGCCAGAAATGGCGCCGCTGCTCGACAACGTCAAACCTGGTGGCAGTGCCCCCGAGGTGACGGCGAAGTTTGGAGCGCCCAGCGCGCCACTCTGGCTGAGTGTGGTGCTGTAGCTTTGGCCCACGCTGCCTCCAGCAAGGGCGCCCGCAGGCGTCAGCACGACAGAAGGGCAGACATAGGGCGTATAGCTCACAGTGTCGATGCCGATGTAGTCAGAGTTCGTTCCGGAAAACCCGCCACTGGTAACGAAATAACGGAAGGCCATGCGCGAGGACGTGGGGGCTGGCAGGCCCGAAACGGTGACGGTGTACTGCGTCCAGGAGGTTGGATAGACCCCCAAGGTGAGGCCAGGGTTGACACTCATCAGCAGCGTCGTGAAATCACCCACGCCAGTGCCGCTGCCGACATTTGTGCTGGCCCCATTCGTGCTGAGACGCACTTCCAAGCGATCGGCGTAGGTGTCCGGGGAGGGCTTTCTTGTATAAAAAGTCAGCACATCGCCGTTGCGTATGGTTCGATTAGGCGTGAGCAGCCAGTTGCTGATCGTTCCGACACTGCCAGTGTTGTTGTAATTGGCTCCGATATACGCATTGGCAGCGCCGCTTTGTGCGTCAAAAGGACCACCTGCAGTGGGCGGATTGCCTTGAAACCAGCCGGTGGACCCGACTCCCACGCTGGCATTGCTCATTACCCATCCGCCACTAACCAGGGTGTTGATGTCGTTAAAAGCTTCTGTAAACGCCTGTGCATGTGCACTGTGGTGCACCCCTATGGAAGCCAATGCTGCAAACGCTCCCGCACATAAAAACTGGTTCATGGCCATTTAGTACACCTTCATAAGCTTTTTACATATGTTGACATTTAAATGTGCGGTGTGTGCTAGACGGTGTCAATCCCTGAAAGTGGTGATAGTGCTCACCCTAGTGCCTTCGATGGCGATATAAAAATACTGTATATTCATACAGTATTATCCATAAACTGGCTAGGCTTGATGTCGCCATCCGGCAGCAGCTGCAAACGAAGCTCTGCGTTGGCTGCCCATAAGAAGAGAGTAGTTCGCATGATTGAAGTAGCCCATGACAACCTGAGCGATGCCTGGGAGGGGGGAGACGGTGCCGCTGCGCTGCCGCAGCTGGCGGCGGCCTCGGTGTTTCGGCAGCTGGCGCACAAGCATGGCTTGTTGGCGCCGGGCGAAGAGGCCAGCCCGCAGATGCAGGCGTTTCTGGCCGAGCTGGCGGTGCTCACGGATCTTTTCTGAGGCCGGCACGCTGCGGGGCAAGCGGCCACCACTGCACTCTCCGAGAAAACGCAAGAGGGGCCTGGTCTGGTAATTGCAGCGCGGATCGCCCCCGAGGCTGGGCGCCCTTTTCCTAGGCCAAACCCGGATGTCAGCCAAATTACATTACACGCATAATGTATTTTAGGAGACCCCCTGTTGTGCCCAATCTGCATCAGATCAAGAGTGAGCAGACGCGTGAGCGTCTGATGGATGCTGCGCTCGATGTAATGCAAACCAAGGGGCTGGCGAGCCTCTCGATGCATGAGGTGGCCCGCATCGCGGGGATGACCACGGGGGCGGTGCAGCACCATTTCCCGTCCAAGGCCGCGCTGATGCTGCAGATCATTGAGCGGCTGGTGCAGCAGATCGATACCGACGACAGTTTCTGGCCCGCGCCGCACTGGCCCTTGCAGCGGCGTGCCGACCACTTTGTGCAACAGGCCTGGCTGCGGCTGTATGGCCAGCCCCGCTTTGCGGTCGCCTGGGAGGCCTACTTGGCGGTGCGTGCCGATGCCGCCATGGTGGCGCATATCCAGGCCGCACGTGCCCCCATCAATGACAAGCTGCTGCTGCGCATGCTGCGCAGCTTTCCCGAATGGGCCGGCGCGCCCGCCGCTGAAGCGCGCTTTCAGCTGGTGCTGTCCTGCCTGCGAGGCCTGGGCGTGCTCGCGCCGTTCTCCAGCCCGGCTGCGATGGACCGGCAGCTGCAGCAGCTGTCCCTGCTTCTTCAATCTTTTTCCAGCGAGGTGACCCCTTGATCAGAGCATCCCTTCTTGCCTGTGGCCTGACGGCCTGGGCCCTTGGCGCCGCCGCCCAGACCCCGTTGCAGGTGATCGCGCAGCAGCCGCCGGGCAGTGGCTCGGACGCGATGACGCGCGCCTGGGGCGAATGCACCGGGCGGCTGATGGGGCGCCCGGTGGTCGTGCAGAACAAGCCCGGTGCCAATGGCATCCTGGCCATCAACTACCTCAAGGGCCAGCCGGCCGATGGCGCGTTTGCGATGACCATCGGCATGTCGCAGATGACGATCACGCCCTATGTGCACCAGCAGATGCCCTATGACCCGCTCAAGGACTTTGCCGGTGTCGCGATGATTGGCTCGTCCCCGCTGGTGCTGGTGGTGCCTGCGGGTGCGGGCGTGAGCAAACTCGCGGACCTGGAGAAGGTCGCCAAGTCCCAGGCCGGTGGGCTGAACTTTGGCTCGCCCGGCAAGGGCAGCCCTGCGCATTTGCTGACCACGGCACTGACCGATGCCATGCACTGGCCCGCCACCCATGTGCCCTTTGTCGGCGAGAGCGCGGGCCTGACGGCCCTGATGGGCCAGCAGATCCAGGCGATGACCCTGGTGCTCAACACCGCAGCGCCCCAGGTCAAGGCCGGCAAGCTGGTGCCGCTGGCGATTTTTGCCGGCCAGCGCTCGGCGGTGTTGCCCGATGTGCCGACCATTGCCGAGGCCGGTGGGCCGGCGGTGCTGGCGCGGCCATCGTGGATTGCGGTGGTGGCCAAAAAGGGCACGCCGCCTGAGGTGATCAAGGCCTTGAACGATGCCACCAACCAGTGCTACAGCGACCCGGTCTATGCCAACAGCATGGACAAGATGGGCATGACCCTGATGCGCAGCCAGCCTGCCGATGTGCTGGGCTTTGCCGAGCGCGACATCGCCGTCTGGAAGCCTTTGATCGACAAACTGGGATTGGCCACGCAATGAGTTTGGTAGAACACAGCGCAGTCGAGCTGCGCAGCCTGATCCAGAGCCGGCAGATCTCGCCGGTCGAACTGCTCGATGACTGCATCGCCCGCATGCAGGCCATCAACCCGGCGGTCAATGCAATCTGCGCCACCGATTTTGAGCGGGCCCGCACAGCCGCCCAACTGGCCGAAGCGCAGGTGGGGCGGTGCAGCCAGCTGCCGCTCTTGCATGGGCTGCCCTTGGGCGTGAAGGACTTGCAGGCCACCGAAGGCCTGCTGACCACCAGCGGCAATGTGCGGCTGCGCGGCCATGTGCCTGTCAAAGACAATGCCTTCGTGGCCCGGCTGCGCGCCCAGGGCGCGATCGTGACGGCCAAGACCAATACGCCGGACATGGGCGCAGGTGCCAATAGCCGCAACCCGGTCTGGGGCGCCACCGGCAACCCCTTCAACCCGGATCTGAATGCCGGGGGCTCCTCGGGCGGCTCAGCCGCGGCGCTGGCCACCGACATGTTTCCGCTGTGCACCGGCTCGGACACTGGCGGCTCGCTGCGCATTCCGGCGGCGCTGTGCGGCGTGGTCGGCCTGCGCCCCTCGCCGGGCCTGATCGCCAATGACGACCGGCCGCTGGGCTGGTCGGCCATCTCGGTGCTGGGCCCCATGGGCCGGGATGTGGCCGATACCGCGCTGATGATGCAGGCCAGCATGGGCCCGCACCCGATGGACCCGCTGAGCATGGGCGTGGGCCATGCCCCCGTCTGGCCCGTGCCGGAGATGGACCTGCGCGGCCTGCGCGTGGCCTATACCGAGGACTTTGGCACCTGCGCGGTCGACCCGGTGGTGCGCCGTGCCTTTCGCCAGCGCGTGCAGGCCTTGGCCGGCGAGGTGGCCTGCATGGACGCCTTGCCCTGGAACCTGGAAGAAGCGCACCGCTGCTTTGACATCATCCGCGCCGAGAGCTTTGTCGCCGCCTTTGCCGATATCTACCGCACGGCCCCCGAGACCCTGGGCCCGAATGTGCGGGCCAATGTCGAGATGGCTGCCAGCATCAGCCTGGGCGACCGGGCCTGGGCGCATCTGGCGCAGACCCGCATCCAGCGCATGTTCCAGCGCACGTTTGAGCAATACGACCTGGTGCTGGCACCGGTGACTCCCCTGTCGCCCTTCCCCTGGACGCAGCTCTATGCACAGGAAGTGGAGGGCAAGACCCAGCGCAACTACTACGAATGGCTGAGCCTGACCTATGTGGTGACCTTGGCGACCAACCCCGCGCTGTCGCTGCCCTGCGGCCGCGATGAGGCGGGCATGCCTTTTGGCCTGCAGATGATTGGCCCGCTGCACCAGGATGGCCGCCTGCTGGCGATGGCGGCGGCAGTCGAAAAGCTGGGCCTGCACAACAGCGACTTTGCCCGCCCCCGCCCCGACCTGGCGGCCTTGGCCCAGCCCCGGCGCGCGCTGCGCAGCATCGTTACCCACCCGCCAGAGCTGGGTGGCGCTGCGCAGGCCAATGTGGGCCAGGCGGTCTAAGTCTGGTTCTGCCCGATGAACCAGGCCTGCCATGGTGATGGCAGGCTTTTTTCTTTCTGGTGGGAGCGATCGCCAATCTTTGTTTAAATAGCAGGATGAACAAGGCCTTTACCAAAGAGACAGACAACGACGACGATGACGATCTGCCGCAGCTGCCCAAGATTGCTGGCGGCAAGAACTACATCACGCCTGGCGGCTACCGCGCGCTGGAGCAGGAGCTGCTGCAGTTGATCGATGACGAGCGGCCCAAGGTGGTGGAAGTGGTGCACTGGGCCGCCAGCAATGGCGACCGCTCGGAAAATGGCGACTACCTGTATGGCAAGAAGCGCTTGCGCGAGATTGACCGGCGCATCCGCTTTCTGACCAAGCGCATGGAGGCGGCCGAGGTGGTGGACCCGGGCGTGCACCACGGCAGCGACCAGGTGTATTTTGGGGCGACGGTGCTGTACTGCGACCAGCATGGCAGCGAGGAGTCGATCACCATCATGGGCATTGACGAGGCCGATGCCAGCCGGGGCCAGGTCAGCTGGGTGGCCCCGATTGCGCGGGCGCTGCTCAAGTCCCGCATTGGCGATGAGGTGCAGCTGCCCACGCCGGGCGGGGTGCGGGTGCTGGAGGTGCTGGATGTACAGTACCCGGAGCTGGGGACCTCTTGAAATAGCCCGCTCTCAAAACACAAGCGCGCCTTTAAGGCGCGCTGTGGTTTGGGGACTGTCCCGATCGCTATCGGATGGCGTTCAGGCGACTGGCAGCACCCGGTGCGCGCGGATCACATAGGGCAGCTTGACCAGCTGGCGCAGCAGCAGCTCGACCTGGGCACGGTCCTTGACGGTCAGCACAAAGCGCAGCGCCATCGTGTCCATGGCCACTTCGTCGTCCATCGTGATGTGGGTGATGTCCGAGCCCATCGCAGCAATCTCGGCAGCAATCTTGCCCAGCACACCCTTGCCATTGTTGATGGTGACGACGACGCCGGTGTCGAACTCGTTGGCGGGTTCGTCGGCCCATTCCACATCAACAAAATGCTCGGCATCCTTGGCCAGCAGGCGCTTGCAGACGGCGCACTGGGCGTTGTGCACAACCAGGCCGGCGTTGCGGTCCAGGTGGGCGGCAATCGGATCGCCCGGCACGGGGCGGCAGCATTTGGCGTATTTGACGGCGGCATTGGGCGAGCCGTCGAGCACGAGCGCCGCGGTGGCGGTGCTGGCGCCGGTCTTGAAGCGCTCCTGGCTCAGCAGCACGGCATCCGGCCGCTGGCCTTGCTCGGCCAGCAGGTCCACCACCTGCTTGGCGGCAAACACGGCAATGCGCTTGCCCTGGCCGATGTCGTTGAACAGCTCCACCTTGTTGCGCGCTTCGAGGCGGGTGAGCAGGCGGTCCCAGACGGCCTTGTCTTCGGGCAGCTGTGAGATGCCTTCGGCCCGCATCGCCTGCAACAGCAGGCGCTCGCCCAGCGCAGCGGTCTCGTTCTGGCCCTGGGTCTTGAGGTAGTAGCGGATCTTGGACTTGGCGCGGCCCGTGCGCACAATCGTGAGCCAGGACGGGTGGGGCGCGGCATCGGGCGAGGTCGAGATCTCGATCACATCGCCGCTCTTGAGCACGGTGCTGAGCGGCACCTGCTCGTTGTTGATGCGCGCGCCTTGCGTGCGCTCGCCGACATTGGAGTGGATCGCGTAGGCAAAGTCCAGCACGGTCGCGCCCCGGGGCAAGGTGAGCATCTGGTTCTTGGGCGTGAACACATAGACCGAGTCGGGGAACAGGTCCACGCGCACGTTGTCCCAGAACTCATGGGCGTCGTGTGTTTCGTCCTGGATGTCGAGCAGCGACTGCACCCACTTGTTGCCCAACTGCTCGCCATTGGGCATGGCCCGCGCCTGGATCATCCAGTGCGTGAGCACGCCGTACTCGTCGACCAGGTTCATGTCTTCGGTGCGGATCTGGAAATCCATGCTCACACCCGAGGGGCCGACCAAGGTGGTGTGCAGCGACTGGTAGCCGTTCGACTTGGGGTTGGCGATGTAGTCGCGGAATTTGGAGGGCACCGGGCGGAACACCTGGTGCAGCACACCCAGCGCGGTGTAGCAGTCGATCAGGTTGGGCACGATGACGCGCACGGCGTAGGAGTCGGTCACCTGCGCAAACGACAGGCGCTTGCCATCCATCTTCTTGTAGATAGCGTAGAGCGTTTTTTCCTGGTTGCCCAGGCGGATCTTGATGCCGGACTTGGCAAAGGCGGAATCGACCTCGGCATGGATCTTCTGGACCACGTCCTTGCGCCGGTTGCGCGAGCGGCCCAGCGCCTTGACCAGCGTGTCATGGCGCCAGGGGTAGAGGTGCTTGAAGGCCAGGTCCTGCAGCTCGCGGTAGACGCGGTTGATGCCCAGCCGGTTGGCGATGGGCACATGGATTTCCATGGTCTCGGTCGAGATGCGGCCCCATTTGCTGCGCGGCATGTCGGACATGGTGCGCATGTTGTGGGTGCGGTCAGCCAGCTTGACGAGGATGACGCGCACATCGCGCGCCATGGCCAGCAGCATCTTGCGGAACGACTCGGCCTGGTTCTCTTCGCGCGAGTTGAACTGCAGCTTGTCCAGCTTGGTGAGGCCATCGACCAGTTCGGCCACCGTGTCGCCAAACTGGCGGGCAATGTCATCGCGGGTGACGCCGCAGTCTTCCATCGCGTCATGCATCAGCGCGGCCATCAGCGCCTGGGCATCGAGCTTCCAGCTCGCGCAGATCTCGGCAACCGCAATCGGGTGGGTGATGTAGGGGTCACCACTGCTGCGGAACTGGCCGGTGTGGGCCGTGGCGGCAAACTCGAAAGCTTCTTCCACCAGGGCCAGATCTGCTTCACCGAGGTAGTCGAGCTTCTCCAGAAATTCGGCGTAGGCACTCACCACTACCGGATACGACATGGCAGGCTTGGCTGCGGCGGTAGCGATGACGCCAGAGACTTGGGCGGGTGCGGAGGGGATGGACACGGACTTCACGCCTTAACTGTAGCGTGCGATGACAAATTTGTGTGAATACCAAGAAAAATGGCACCGCCATTCGGTGCCATTTTGTTGCATAAGCAGGGGCTTAGCCGGGTACTTTTTTCAGCATTTCCAGGCCCACCTTGCCAGCAGCGATTTCGCGCAGCGCGGTCACGGCCGGCTTGTTGCGGCTTTCGATTTTAGGCGTGTGGCCTTGGCTCAGCATGCGGGCGCGGTAGGTAGCGGCCAGAACCAGTTGGAAGCGGTTAGGGATTTTGTCGAGGCAGTCTTCAACGGTGATGCGGGCCATCAGGAGTTCTCCAGGGTAACAGGGATGTCGAGTGACGAGAATATTTCGCTGCGAACGCGTCTTTGGGCCGAATAGCGCAAGCGTTGTGAATGTACAACGGCCTTCAAATCGAACAAAGCGCGCTCGAACAATTCGTTAATTATAACGAAGTCGAATTTGTGGACCTGGGCCATCTCGTCGCGGGCGTTCTTGAGGCGCTTCTCGATGACGTCGGAGGCGTCTTCGCCGCGGTTTTCCAGACGCGAGCGCAGCTCTTCCCAGCTGGGCGGCAGGATGAAGATCAGTACCGCATGGGGAAAGCTTTGCTTGATCTGCAAAGCGCCCTGGTAGTCGATCTCCAGCACGATATCGGTGCCCTTGGCCAGGCGCTCCTCAATCGCTTTCTTCGAGGTGCCGTAGAGGTTGCCATGCACATTCGCCCATTCGACAAACGCGTTGGAGGCAATCATGCGCTCGAAGTCATCGCGCGAGGCGAAGTAGTACTCGCGCCCATGCTTTTCCTGGCCACGCGGCGAGCGCGTGGTGTGGGAGATCGAGCGAAAGACTTGGGAGTCGAGCTCGAGCAGCGCCTTGACGAGCGACGACTTGCCCGCACCGCTGGGGGCCGAGACGACAAAGAGGTTTCCGGGGTATTCCATGGTTTGGCTTCTTCTTATTCGATGTTCTGCACCTGCTCGCGCATCTGTTCGATCAGGACCTTCATGTCCACGCTGATGCGGGTCAGATCCAGCGCTGCGGACTTGGAGCCCAAGGTGTTGGCCTCGCGGTGCAGCTCCTGGATCAGGAAGTCCAGGCGCTTGCCGATGTCGCCACCCTTGGTGAGCAGGCGGCTGATTTCTTCCAGGTGCGAGCGCAGGCGGGTGAGTTCTTCGGCCACATCGATGCGGATCGCAAAGGAGGTCGCCTCGGTCAGCGCGCGGTCCTGGGCGGCTTCTGGCGAGACGCTGCCGGCGCTCAGCGCCATCGCTTCTTGCCAGCGCTCCAAAAAGCGCTGCTTTTGCTGCTTGACCAGCTCGGGGATCAGCGGCTCGGCCTGTTCGGCCAGTTGGCGCAGCTGCTTGATGCGGTCTTGCAGCATATCGGCCAGGCGCTTGCCTTCGCGTTGGCGGGCGTCGAGCAAGGTCTTGAGGGCTTGCTGGCACAGCGCGGCCACGTTGTCGGCCCAGTTCTCGGGCAGCTCGATGCTGCCGCTACCGCTCAGGCGTAGTACTTCTGCCACAGTGAAAGGCTGGGCCGTAGGCATCCACGCCTTGACGGTGTCCTGGAAGCTGCCCAGCTGCTGGAGCAGGCGGGGCGAGGCGACGGGCACGCTGGAAGCCTGTTCACTGTTGATCAGTACACGTACTTCCACCTTGCCACGCTTCAGACTATTATCTACCAGAGAGCGTAACTGTGGTTCGCAGCTTCTGAGATCTTCCGGAAGCTTGAAAGATAAATCGAGAAAACGGCTGTTAACCGAGCGAATTTCCAGTCCGACGCGCCAGAGGGAGGGAGCATTGTTGTCACCGTCAGGTGGGATGCTTTGCTGGACAGAGGCATAGCCTGTCATGCTGTAAACTGGCATAGGACTGTATGAGGTTGCTTGCAATCGCGCTCATTATCAGGCTTCTCATATACCTGCGTTGTTCATCAAACTATGTCAAAAGTAAAGCCAGCGCCGCTACCAGCCAATACCGTCATCGGTGGCTACCGGATCGTGCGGCGCATATCGGCGGGGGGGTTCGGGGTGGTCTATCTGGCGCTGGCGCCCGATGGCCAGCAGGTCGCCATCAAGGAGTATTTGCCGTCCAGCCTGGCCACGCGTGCGCCAGGGTCGCTGTCGCCAAGCATCGAGCCCGACAAGCTGTCGCTGTACCGCCTGGGCCTCAAGAGTTTCTTTGAAGAGGGCCGCGCGCTCGCCCAGATCTCGCACTCCTCGGTCGTCAGCGTCTACAACTTCTTCCGCGAAAACGACACCGTCTACATGGTGATGAACTACCTGCAAGGGGCCACCTTGCAGGATTTCGTCGTCACCGCCCGCGATCTCAAGGAAGCCAAGGTCTTCCGCGAGTCGACGATCCGCTCGCTGTTCGACGAGGTGCTGCGCGGTCTGCGCATCGTGCACCAGCACAAGATGCTGCACCTCGATATCAAGCCGGCCAACATCTTCATCACCGACGACAACAAGGCGGTGATGATCGACTTTGGCGCTGCCCGCGAGGTGCTGAGCAAGGAGGGCAACTTTGTCCGCCCCATGTACACGCCCGGCTTTGCCGCGCCCGAGATGTACCGCCGCGACATGTCGCTGGGCCCCTGGACCGACATCTATGCCATTGGCGCCTGCATCTATGCCTGCATGCAGGGCATTCCGCCCAACGATGCGCCCAAGCGCCAGGAAAAGGACCGCCTGAGCCTGGCCATGTCCAAGGTGCGCGGCGTGTACTCGGACAACCTGATCGAGCTGGTGGAGTGGTGCATGGCGCTCGATCCCCAGGCCCGGCCCCAATCGGTGTTCCTATTACAAAAAGAGCTGGCGCGCGAAGACGAGCGCCGCTATACCAAACTGAGCGTCTCCGAGAAGGTTCGTATGTCGATTGATTCGCTGGTCAGCGATACCAAAAAGCGCGTGGGCGGAGGCCAAACCAAATGAAGTTCTCGGTCTTCCAGCTCAGCCGCAAGGGCGGGCGGGAAAAAAACGAAGACAGGATGGGGTATAGCTATACCAAGGAAGCCTGTCTGTTTGTCGTGGCCGATGGCATGGGAGGGCATCCGGAAGGGGAGGTGGCCGCGCAACTGGCCTTGCAGACCGTGTCGCTGGATTTTCAGCGCCTCGCGCGCCCCAAGCTGGAAGACCCGGCCGAGTTCCTTGAGAACGCGCTGCTGTCTGCGCACCACAACATCCTCAAGTACGCGATTGCCAACAATATGGATGACCCGCCCCGCACCACCTTGGTGGCCTCGGTGGTGCAGGATGGCAATATCTGGTGGGTGCATTGCGGCGACTCGCGCCTCTACCTGGTGCGCAGCGGCAAGGTGCTGGCGCGCACGCGTGACCACTCCTATATGGAGCTGCGCGGCTCGGGCGTGACCAGCATCAACCCCGATCGCTTCAACCGCAATGTGCTGTTCACCTGCCTGGGCAGCCCCTCGCGTCCGTTCTTCGATGTGGCCGGCCCCACCGAGATGCACCGCAGCGACCGCATCATGCTGTGCTCTGATGGCCTCTGGAGCAGCGTCTCCGAGACCGTGATTGCCCGCGAGCTGGCCAACAAATCGGTCTCGCGCGCCATCCCCGATCTGATCGATGCTGCACTGCGCAAGGCCGGGGCCACCAGCGACAACGTCACCGCCGTGGCGATGGAGTGGGAGATGCCCGGTGCCGAACGCTTTGAATCCGAAGACCCGGTGAGCGACACCTTGCCGCCGGCGCCAGAGCCCGGCGCTGGCGACCAGGCCCCGCCCAAGCCCGATGCGCCGGCGGCATAAGCCCGGCATGCACTGCGTTTTGTCGCTGGTCCGATAATTCAGCCTGTCCCGGCATGGCGGCGCAAGGCTGCCATGCCTGTTTTTAGCGTTCTCAAATAAGCAGCGGGCTGCACGGGTGATACCGGTGCAGCCGCTGGTGCCGACCCATGAAAATCGTTCTTGCTTCCAACAACCAGGGCAAACTCGCCGAGCTGCAGGCCATGTTCGAGCCGCTGGGCGTGAGCCTGTTGCCCCAAGGCACGTTGATGGAGGGCGAGGCGCCCGAGCCCTATGGCACCTTCCTGGAAAACGCCTTGAGCAAGGCCCGTTTTGCCGCCGAGCGCACCGGCCTGCCTGCGATTGCCGATGACGCCGGCCTCTGCGTGGCCGCCTTTGGCGGCCTGCCCGGGGTGGATACCGCCTACTACTGCACGCAGTTTGGCTACGACAAAAGCGATGCCAACAATGTGCGCGCGCTGCTCGAGCAAATGCAGGGCATCACCGACCGCCGCGCGGCCATGGTGAGCACCCTGGTGGCGGTGCGCCACCCCAAGGACCCGGAGCCGCTGGTGGCCGTGGGCCGCGTGGCCGCCGAGATCACGACCGAGCCGCTGGGCGAGGGCGGCTTTGGCTTTGACCCGGTGCTGCTGATTCCCGCGCTGGGCATGACCTTTGCGCAGATGGCCACCGAGGTCAAGCATGCGCACAGCCACCGGGGCCGCTCCTCGCGCCAGATGATGGCACTGCTGCGCGACAGCTGGCTGGCCGGCGCGCCGCTGGTGGCCGCTGCCCCCAAGGACTGAGATGGCGGTGCATATTCCGCTGCAAGCGGCGCAGCCTTCTGAGCAGGTGGTGCAGCGCGACATCCAGCACTACATGCGCCCGGGCACCTTGCAGCTGCCGAGCCTGCCGCCGCTGTCGCTCTATGTGCACCTGCCCTGGTGCATCAAGAAATGCCCCTACTGCGATTTCAATTCGCACGAAGCGCGCGACGGCCGCCATGCCGTGCCGGAAGATCGCTACATCGATGCGCTGATCGCCGACCTGGAGCAGGCCCTGCCGCTCATCTGGGGCCGCAGCATCCACAGCATTTTCCTGGGCGGCGGCACACCCAGCCTGTTTTCGCCGGAATCGATTGACCGGCTGATCTCGGCCATCCGCGCCCGCCTGCGTGTGGACGCGGGTTGCGAGATCACGATGGAGGCCAACCCCGGCACCTTCGAGAAGGACCGCTTTCGGGCCTTTCGCGGCGCGGGCATCACCCGGCTGTCGATTGGCGTGCAGAGCTTTGACGACCGCTTTCTGGAGGCCATTGGCCGCGTGCACAACGGCGCGCAGGCAATGGCTGCGGTGGAAGAGGCGGCCAGCAGCTTCGAGACCTTCAACCTCGACATCATGTATGCGCTGCCGGGCCAGACCGCCCAGGACCTGGCGCGGGACCTGGACAAGGCGCTGGGCTTTGCGCCGCCGCATATCTCGATCTACCACCTGACCATCGAGCCCAACACCTTTTTTGCCAAGTACCCGCCGGCCGTGCCCGAAGACGATGTGGCCTATGCGATGCTCGACCAGATCACCGCGCGCACCGCGCAGGCCGGCATGCAGCGCTACGAGGTCTCGGCCTATGCCAAGCCCGGCCACGCCTGCGTGCACAACAGCAACTACTGGCTGTTTGGCGACTACCTGGGCATTGGCGCGGGCGCCCACAGCAAGCTGAGCTTTGCCCACCGCGTGGTGCGCCAGGTGCGGCTGCGCGACCCGGCCCGCTACATGGCTCAGGCACTGCAAGGCAACGCGCTGGCGCAGGACGACGAGGTCAAGCGCGCCGATCTGCCGTTTGAGTTCATGCTCAATGCGCTGCGCCTGCGCGAGGGCTTTGCGCTGCAGGACTACCTGGACCGCACCGGCCTGCCGCTCAGCTCCATCGCCAAGGCCCTGCACGAGGCCGAGGCCAAGGGCTTCGTCAAGCTGGACTTTCAGAAAGTCACCCCCACAGAGCGTGGTTTTGACTTTCTGAGCGACCTGCAGGAGCTGTTCCTGGCTTGAATATTCCACAGTAGGCAGTCATTTTTTACCGACTAGTCAATATGTGGACTGCGCAGGCCCTACGCAGAGCGTATAGATATCGCGCACAATAGCGCCCGCTGCTGAGCAACCATGCCGCCGTCTGTGCGGCATTTTTGTGCGCGCAGCTGTCATAAAACCTACTACAAAGCGCTTGTCATGTCTTCTTCCGCTGCCGGGTCTGCCGCTTCAGGCACTGCCTCTCCCTTGTCCGATACCGTCAACCGCTATGGCTGGAAGGCCCTGGCCGGCTCGGCCGTCGGCTACGCCATGGACGGCTTTGACCTGCTGATCCTGGGCTTCATGCTCAGCGCCATCCGCGAGGACCTGGGGCTGACCACGGCCCAGGCCGGCTCCCTGGTCACCTGGACCCTGATCGGCGCGGTGTTGGGCGGCATTGTGTTTGGAATGCTCAGCGACCGCTATGGCCGCATCCGCGTGCTGACCTGGACCATCGTGCTGTTTGCAGTGTTCACCGGGCTGTGCGCGTTTGCGCAGGGCTACTGGGACCTGCTGATCTACCGCACCATTGCCGGCATTGGCCTGGGGGGCGAGTTCGGCATCGGCATGGCGCTGGCGGCCGAGGCCTGGCCTGCGCGCTACCGGGCACGGGTCTCGTCCTATGTGGCGCTGGGCTGGCAGGTGGGCGTGCTGGGCGCGGCCTTGCTCACGCCCTTGCTGCTGCCCCATATCGGCTGGCGCGGCATGTTCCTGGTGGGGGTGATCCCCGCCTTTGTGGCCTGGTTCATCCGCAACCGCCTGCATGAGCCCGAGGTGTTTGTGCGCAGCCAGGAGAAAAAGCAGTCCGTGCTGCAGTGCTTCAAGCTGCTGGTCAAGGACCGCGCCACCACCCGCATCAGCGTCGGCATTGCCGTGCTCACCTCGGTGCAGAACTTTGGCTACTACGGCATCATGATCTGGATGCCCGCCTTTCTGGCCAACAAGCTGGGCTTCAACCTGACCAAGTCCGCGCTGTGGACCGCCGTCACCATCCTGGGCATGATGGCCGGCATCTGGATCTTTGGCCAGCTGGCCGACCGTATCGGCCGCAAGCCCAGCTTTTTGCTGTTCCAGGCCGGCGCCGCACTGATGGTGTTGTTCTACTCGCAGCTCAACGACCCCATCACCATGCTCTGGGCGGGCGCGGTGATGGGCATGTTCGTCAACGGCATGATGGGCGGCTTTGGCGCGCTGATGAGCGAGGCCTACCCGACAGAAGCACGCGCCACCGCGCAGAATGTGCTGTTCAACATTGGCCGCGCCGTGGGCGGGGCAGGCCCGGTGGTGATTGGTGCGATCGCGGCGCAGTACTCGTTCCAGATGGCGATTGGCCTGTTGGCCGCCATCTATGTGCTCGATGCGCTGGCCACCGTGTGGCTGATTCCCGAGCTGAAGGGCAAAGAGCTGCACTGAGCGCCGCGTTAGGCGGCGGGCAGCTCCTGCTGCGTGCCTGGCGCTTTCGGTAAATGCAGGCTGAAGCAGGAGCCGGCGTTGACCCCGCTGGTGACGTTGACAAAGCCCTGGTGGCGCAGCACCACGGTCTGCACAAAGCTCAGGCCCAGGCCAATGCCCGAGATCTGCGGCTGGCTGTTGTGGTGAAAGCGCTGGAAGGGCTGGAACAGCCTGTCCAGCTGCTCCTGCGTCATGCCAAAGCCCTGGTCGCGCACCTCCACCCGCCAGTACGCGCCATCGTCGGCGATGCTGGCCTCGACGGCGGTGCCGCTGGGGCTGTACTTGATGGCGTTGCTGAGCAGGTTGACAAAGCAGCGCTGTAGCAAGGAGCGGTCGCCCACGCAGGCGATATCGGTCTCGGCCGCCTCCAGCTCCCCGGGCAGGTAGCGCACCTGGATCTTTTTCTCCGAGGCCTTGGCCCAGCAATCGTCCACCGCCTCTTGCAGCAGCACATCGAGGCTGAGCACATGGCGCTGCATGGCCTGCGACTGGGCCGAGGCCAGCTGCACAAAGCTCTCGGCCATCTCCAGCGATTGGTGGGCCAGGCGGTTTATCTTCTGGTGCAGCTCGGCCTCGCTCATCTGGCCGGGAAACTCCTTGTACATCTCCAGCAAGGTGATGATCGAGGACTGGGGCGAGCGGAAATCATGCGAGATAAAGCGCAGCGCCTGGTCGCGCTGCTGCTGGGCCTTGTGCAGCTCGGTCAGGTCCACCAGCATCAGCAGCCAGCCCGCAGGCGCGGGGGCGCGAAAGGCCTCGGCCAGCAGCAGCCAGCGGTGGTCCTCGCGGTCCAGTACCTCGCATTCGGCCGGCAGCGCGCGCAGCTGCTCGGCATTGGCAAAGGACAGCACCTGGCCCGAATCCTTGACGCGCATGCCGCCCAGTGCCGACTGGATCGCGATCAGGCCCTGGCTGGGCATGCCCAGGTTTTGCAGGTAGCTGACGGCGGCGGCATTGTGCAGGCTGACCATGCCCAGCGGGTCCACCACAAAGGTGGGCGAGGGGATCTGGCGCAGCGTATCGCGCACAAAGCCGTGCATCTGGCGCAGGGTGTCGGTAGCGGTCTCCACCGCCTTGATGCGCCGCTCCAGAAAATCATCCATCAACATGCCGCTGCGCTGCGGGGCGCTGGTGGTGTCCAGCGCGGCGCGCAGGTTGTGCATCTCCTGCTGCAAAAATTGGGCCGCAGCACTCAGGCGCCGCCAGCTCCAGATCGGGTAGATCGCCAAGAGCCCCACCAGCGCCGCCCCGGGCGCCAGCTGCAGGCCGGCAAAGCTGCGCAGCCCCAGGCACAGCGCCAGCAGGCCGGCAGCGACCAGGGCTTGCGCCAGCAGGCCCGCCATCGGGCCCAGCATCGCAATGGCCAACAAGGCCAGCACAATGGCGGCCAGGTTGACCGCCATATTGCCCGCCAGCGATACCGCATGCACATGCTGGCCCGACAGCTGCGAGTCCAGCGCATGGGCAATCAGCTCCACCCCCGCGATGTGCCGGGATGCGGGCCGCGCCGGGCTGGCAAAGTAATCGCCCAGGCCGGAAGCCGTCGCTCCCAGCAGCACATACTTGCCGCCAAAGCTGTCTGCGGGAATGCGGCCCGTCAGCACATCCTCGGCCGAGTACATGGTGTAGGGCCGGTCACCACGGGCAAAGTTGAAGATCTCGGGCGAGCGCTGCTCCCACTGCTCGCCGGGCTCGGGCGGGCGGGTGCCCTGGCACAGCGGGTGGCTCTGGCCGCTGGCGCAGAGCATCGCAATGCTGAAGTGGGGCCAGGGCCCGGTGTTCTCGCCCTGCGCGCCAAAGTAGCGGCGTATCACGCCGTCGTCGTCGACGGTCACATTCACATGGCCGAGCTGGCGCGCCGCCGTACGCAGGCTGGCCAGCGGCAGCTCGGCACCAATGTCCACATTGGCCATGCGCCAGTCCACCGGCAGCACCACATTGCCGGCCTGGGCAATCGCCTGGGCCAGCTGGGCATCGTCCTCGGGGTGCTGCAGATCGGGCTCGCTGAACAGCACGTCCACGCCCAAGGCCTTGGGGTGCTGGGCGGCAATGCGCGCAATCAGCTGCGCATGCACGGAGCGGCGCCAGGGCCAGCGCCCCACGCTTTGCAAGCTGGCATCGTCAATGGCGACGATGACGATGTCGTCGCGCGGCGCAGGCGCGCTGAGCCAGCCGGTGATGTCCTGCACAAAGGTGTTGATGACGCGGGGCTGCTCGCGCAGACTGGCCCAGGCCACCAGGCCCAGCAGCAGCGCAGACAGCGCCAGCCATTCCAGCCAGCGCAGTTGCGTGCGGCTCAGCGAAAAGGAAGGGGCAGCCATGCGCTAGTCCATGGACGGGGGGAGGAGTGCGGTCATGCGCTTGTGGCAGAGGCCGCAGCGCCCCTCACTTCGGGCTGAGCACCGATTTGCCGTCACCGCTTTTGAGCACGCCGCCAGCACCGGTCAGGATGGCCGGCTCGACCGGCAGCTTGCGCGGGGCGGAGTAGCGGCTCTTGAGGCCCGAGGGGTCCAGCACCTGGATGCGCACATAGTAGTCGCCCGGGGGCAGGCTGTCCGATGCCCATTGCGGGGTATCGAGCGCGAAGGTGCGGGCATCGGTGAAGCTGTCATCAGAGGCCAGCTGCAGGTTGAAGCGCTGGCCGGCTTCAGCAGGCCAGGACAGCTGCAATTGGTTGGGGTTGTTGGACTCGGCGGGGCTTAAGGCGTCGGCGCCCAGGGTCGGCGGGTTGCTGCCGGTCCTGAAAGCCTGGGGCTGTGCAAACGGGCCTTGGTCCAGGCTGCCATCGGCGAGCTTGCGCACGCTGGCCACGCGCCAGAAATAGGCGCCCACGCCCAGCCCGGACGCGCTGGTCTGGCAGTTGTCCACGACGCCGCTGTCTTGCAGCGGGGTGCTGAAGTCCTGGCTGGCTGCGACCTGGATGCGGTAGCCCACAATGCCGGGGCCGCCTTCGGTGCACAGCAGCTCGCCGTCGGCCAGGCCAATGAGGCCGCCGGGCGCCGGGTTGGCGTAGAGCGGGGGCACCGGTGTTGCCTTGACCTTGATGGCCTGGACCGCTGGCGTGCCCGGAATGTCCTGGCCATCGATGGCCCGGGCGCTCATGTAGTACGTGCCATCTGCCACGGCCTCGAACTTGAACGTGGGGCTGGCATGGCTTTGCTGAAGGACCACGCGCGCGAGCTCTGGATCCAGCGCCAGGACCACACCGTATTTTTGCGCCTGCGCGACCTCGCCCAGTTGCAAGGTCAGAAAGTTGGCGTCCTCAAACACCGGCGGATTGGCCTGCAGGCTGGGCGCGGGCAGCAGTGCCACCGTGGGCCCGACCTGGCCGCTGCTGGCCACGGCCACCCCTTGGCCGGCCTGGACGCGTGCCTGCTGCGCCGCCTGGCGGCCCTGGACATCGACCACCCCTTTGTCAACGGCCGTGATGGCCTTGCCGGAGTCGGAAATACTGACCGAGAACACGGTGCCGCGCACGCTGGTGGTGGCCATCGGGGTCTTGATCTCGAACTTGCGCTTGCGGCGCTGGTCCATCACCGGCGTGACATGGGACTCCAGCCCGCCACGGCTCAGGTCCAGCACCGACTGCTGCTCGTCGGTGCGGCTGGTCTTGCGCAATTCGCTGAGTTTCAGTTCGGAGTTCTCATGGATGCGCACCGAGCTGCCATCGGCAAAGCGCAAGGTCACAAAGCTGCCGGCAGGCACCTGCAGCTCGTCGCCTTCGGTCAAGATGGTGCCCGAGGCTGCACTTTGCCAGTCGCCACCGGCCAGTGGCGAGCGCACGCGCGCCACGCCCTTGACGTGGCTGATGGTCACCTCCTGGTAGCCCACCATGTGCGCGGGGATGACGATCACCGAGCCAATGGGCAGGCGCAATGGGTCCTTGACGCCATTGAGCGTGCCCACCGCGCGCCACTGCTGCGGGTCCTTGAGGTAGCGCTTGGCGACGGCCTCGAGCGTGTCACCGCTGGTGACCGTGTGGCGGATGTCGGGCAACTGGTCTGCCGATGCCGCCAGCGCGAGACCAGGGGCGGCCACGCCAAAGGCCAGCAAAACGGCAGCAGAAAACGGCAGACGAGAAAGAAACAAAATGGCTCTCCTTACCGCCAGGCCATGGTGCCTGGCAAGGCCGCTGCATGCGGCAGAGTAAATACGGCCAACACGTGTGGCGTGTTGGCCGTAAACCGCGCTGCATGCAACCGCAGAAATTTATTCAGGCTGCGCCTCGGACAGCGGTTTGACGGCCTCAAACCGGTAGCCGACACCATAGACCGCCGTGATGATGAAACCGTTCTCCGGTCGCAGATCCAGCAGCGTGCGCAGCCGCGATACATGGGTATCGAGCGAGCGCGAGATGACATCGGAGTTCTGGCCCCAGATGATTTCGCGCAAATGGTCGCGTGACAGCAGGCGGCCCATGTTCTGGAACAGGAACAGCGCCAGGTCGTACTCGCGGTTCTTCAACTCGACCAGCTTGCCATCGACCTCCAGAGCCCGCGAATCGGAGAGGAACTTGTAGCGGCCAAACTCCAGGATGCCCTTGGTGGCAGCCGGGTAGGCACGGCGCAGCAGTGCCCGCACGCGTGCGACCAGTTCGGCCACGCGCAGCGGCTTGATCATGAAATCGTCCGCGCCCGACTCCAACCCCTCAACAATGTCGGCCTCCCCATGGCGGCTGGTGATGAAGAGCACCGGCAACTCCTGGTTGACGTTCTCTCGAATCCAGCGCACGACCTGCGGGCCCGTGGTGTCTGGCAGCTGCCAGTCCAGGATCAGCAGGTCATAGGTCTCGCGGCGCATGTCCTTGATCAGAGAGGCGCCAGAGGAATGGGTTGTACAGGCGTGGCCCTCCGCCTCCATGGTTTTGGAGAGCATATCCAACACCACCAGATCATCATCCAGTGCCACAATTCTCATAACAGCTCACTCCCACTAAGCTCAATAGCTTGCTTTTATTTGATAGCTCAATAATAAAAGCAAATTGAATCACCGGCTCCACACTGCGTTAAACGGGGAAGTTGCCACTACGGTGACAGCTTCAACAATTGGTTGCAAATGCAGTATAGGCAGTCTCTTAACTCTCGGCTATCTCTTTCAACGCCAACTGCACATCCGACAGCGAAAAGCTGTCACCCAACTGCAGGTTGTCCATGGCGTCCTGCAGATTCTGCGGCGCAGCCTGCAAATGGGCAATCATGGCGCCCGCATCCCGGGGGGCATCAAAGCCCTGGCTTTGCAGCAGCAGTGCGCCATCAGCACGCACCAGCTTGAAGTAGAACTTGCCGTCCTTGTCGCGGTACTGCTTGAAGGCAGCGCCGCCTTGCTTGGCCGCAGCCTTGGGTGCCGCAGCCGTGCTGGCTGGCGTCAGTGGCCGCAGGCCAACAGCGCCACGTAACTTGTGTAGTAAAGGGCCCGAATATGTACGCGCCTTTTGTGCACCGCTTTGCAAAATAGCTTCGACTTCCTGGGGGTGGGCCATCAGGTAGTTGTAGCGTTCGCGCAACGGAGCGAGCTCCCGGTCAATGCATTCGAACAGCAGGGTCTTGGCCTCACCCCAGCCAATGCCATCGGCATAGGCCTGGCGCAGGGCCGCCGTTTCCTCGGCGCTGGCAAAGGCCTGGTAGATCTGGAACAGCGCTGAGCCTTCGACTTCTTTGGGCTCACCCGGAGCGCGCGAGTCGGTGACGATGCTGCCGATCAGCTTCTTGAGCTGGGCCTGGGTGGAGAACAGCGGGATCGTGTTGTCGTAGCTCTTGCTCATCTTGCGGCCATCGAGGCCGGCGAGAGTCGCCACGTTGTCATCGACCGCCGCCTCGGGCAGCACGAAATGCTCGCCATAGAGGTGGTTGAAGCTCGATGCCATGTCGCGCGCCATCTCGATGTGCTGGATCTGGTCGCGGCCCACCGGCACCTTGTTGGCATTGAAGGCCAGAATGTCGGCCCCCATCAGCACCGGGTACATGAACAGGCCTGCAGTCACGCCGTCATCGCCGTCCTTGCCGGTTTCGGCATTCTTGTCCTGCGCGGCCTTGTAGGCGTGAGCGCGGTTGAGCACGCCCTTGCCGGTCACGCAGGTCAGAAACCAGGTCAGCTCGGGAATCTCGGGAATGTCCGACTGGCGGTAGAAGGTGACGTGCTCGGGGTTCAGGCCCGCGGCCAGCCAGCTCGCTGCAATCTCCAAGGTCGAGCGGTTGACGCGCTCGGGATCCTGGCACTTGATCAGTGCGTGGTAGTCGGCCAGGAAGTAGAAGTTCTCCACATCGCCTGCGCGGCTGGCAGCGATGGCCGGGCGCATCATGCCGGCGTAGTTGCCCAGGTGGGGCGTTCCAGAAGGGGTGATGCCAGTGAGATAACGTGTCTTAGTCATAACTATCAATCAATATGCTTTGCGGTGCTGCAGGGCAGTGGGGCCCGGCGATCAGCTAAAGGGCATCAGCACCACGCTGACCACGGCGTAGCCCAGGCTCATCAGGGGGCGCATCCAGAAGGTGCTGACGACGCCGGCGATGACCAGACCCATGACGATGAAAAAGCCATAGGGCTCGATCTTGGACACAGCCACCGCCTGTTTGTAGGGCAGCAGACCGACCAGTACCCGGCCGCCATCGAGCGGGGGCAGCGGAAACAGGTTGAAGGCCCACATCACCAGGTTGACCAGCACCCCCGCCTGCGCCATCTTGAGGAAAAAGCGCTCGTCGACGCCGGAGGCGACCAAGATGCCGTAGACCAGCGCCCACAGCAGCGCCTGCACAAAATTGGTGGCCGGGCCAGCCAGCGCCACCCAGATCATGTCGCGCTTGGGGTTGCGCAGGTTGCCAAAGGCGACCGGCACGGGCTTGGCATAGCCAAACACAAAGGCGCCCGAGGTCATGAAATACAGCATCAGTGGCATCAGGATGGTGCCGATGGGGTCGATGTGCTTGAGCGGGTTGAGCGTGAGACGGCCCAGCATGGCGGCAGTGTTGTCACCAAAATGGCGCGCAGCATAGCCATGCGCCGCCTCGTGCACGGTAATGGAGAACAGCACGGGCAGGGCGTAGATCAGAACGGTTTGTATCAGGTCAGCGTTCACGGAATGGGCGGTGGTCAAAGGGGAGAAAGGGCGCGCTGCAGCGCACCAGGCAGTGGCGAGCCTATCAGATTTGCCAGTGGCCGCTGCCAGGCGATGGCAATGGCCGTGGCAAACGATTGCGCAGCCCGGGCAGCCAGCCCTGGCGCGGCGCTGCTGCCACCGGCCAGTATGGGGCTACAGGCCCAGCTGCGCCAGCGGGCCTCGGCCCTCGCGTACCACCACCGGCGCGCCACCGGTGCCCATCGGCGTCAGGTCGACAATCGTCGTGGGCTCTAGCGGGCAGGGGCCGGCATTGACGACCAGCTCGATCTGCGATTCAAAGCGCTCGCGGATCTCCTCGGGGTCGTTGAGCGGCTCGGTCTCGCCCGGCGGGATAAGGGTGGTGGACAGCAACGGCTCGCCATGCAGCTCCAGTAGCATCAGCAGGCCCTTGTTGTCGGGCACGCGCAGGCCGATGGTCTTGCGCGACGGATGGCTGATGCGGCGCGGCACTTCCTTGGTGGCATCCAGAATGAAGGTAAAGGGCCCGGGTGTGCCCAGCTTGAGCATGCGGAACTGGTGGTTGTCCACCATCGCATAGCTCGACAGTTGTGACAGATCGCAGCACAGCAAGGTCAGCATGCGCTTGTCGTCGATCTGACGAATGCGGCGCAGGCGATCGACCACCTGCTTGTTGTCCAGTGCGCAGACAAAGGCGTAGCTCGAATCGGTGGGCACGGCCAGGATGCCGCCATCCTTGAGCATGGCGGCCGCCTGCTTGAGCAGGCGCGGCTGGGGATTGTCTGGATGAACCTCGAAATATTGGGCCATGGTCTTGCTGTTGCTCTTGTTATCGTGGGGGCTGCTGCGGGGCGGCTATATCAATGGACTGCGGCCTGCGGCGGCGGGCTGGCGTTCGGATGGGGGTGGGGGTGCAGGATGCGCCCCTCCAGCGCCTGCCACACGGGTTGGACCCCGCTGGGCAGCGGGGGCAGCGCACCAAAATCGGTACCCGATTCACCCGGGCTGTGAAAATCGCAGCCGCGCGAGGCATAGAAGCCAAAGCTCTTGGCCATGTCCGCGTAAATCGCGTATTCATGCGGAAAATGGCTGCCGGTCACCACTTCCACCCCTTGGCCGCCATAGTCCTTGAACGACGAGAACAGCGCATGCTCTTCGCCGCCATTCAAGTGGTAGCGCGCCGGGTGGGCGATGACGGCCATGCCGCCCGCTTGCACGATCCACTGCACGGCATCCTGCAGCCGGGCCCAGCGGTGGGGCACAAAGCCGGGTTTGCCTTCGACCAGGTAGTGGCGAAACACCTCGGCCGGATCGCGGCAGACGCGCGTGTCCACCAAAAAGCGCGCAAAGTGGGTGCGCGAGATCAGATCGGGGTTGCCCACATAGCGCAGTGCGCCCTCATAAGCGCCACCGATG